>NZ_JAQOZV010000072.1:0-31843 GCF_030348125.1 Massilia sp. DJPM01 | reverse complement strand
GTCCAGATCAATTTCATGCTGGACTTTGGCGCCGCTGGCAAACTGAACCGGGTTCCCAGCTGCCTCTCCGCATTTCAAGGGTGCAGGACTTTCCGGCCTTTGTTTGCGGCAGACGCCCTGCCCATAAGCCTGATATCCCGGTTCACACCGCAGGATGGCTTCCCCAAGCCAGGAGACGGGGCCATGTGAGGTGGGCCACCTATAGGCGCATTCGAAATAGTCGCGGCGGCCTTTGACAGGCCGCATCGCAACAATCGACTGTCGCGCGTGGTGCATCGCCCCTTTTTGACAGGCAGTAACCGGGTCGGCCGCATAACGATCTGGATTAAGCATCCCGGTGTAATACCACCAGCCCAGCGTTCCCTCTGGAAGACCGCCCTCCGCGCGTGCACTGCCGGGCACCAGGAGCAGCAGTATCAGGACGGAACGTATGAGACGACTGTGTGACGAAAACAGGCTGGCGTTGGGCATCGGCATTGGTTTTCCTGTCCTCTACGAGAGAATCCTGGCGGCGATTGCCAGGGGGAAAACCAAGGGTGACTGTTTGAGATTCTTACGTATTGCGATATGGCAATAGTGTATAGGACCAGCTTGAACGGCTCCGTATTTTTTCAAATGGAACGCAATCTTAATACCCGTACTCATTCGGCACCTCCCCCTCGACGCACGTGCGCGCCATCAAGTCGCCGGCAGCGACACGATAAAACTGCTGCCCTTTCCCGCTTCCGACTTGATGCTCAGGTTGCCACCGTGGCGCAGCAGCACGTGCTTGACAATCGCCAGCCCCAGCCCGGTGCCCTGGGTTTCGCGCGAGCGGCTCTTGTCGACCCGGTAAAAGCGTTCGGTCAGGCGCGCGATGTGCTTGTGGTCGATGCCGATGCCGGTGTCGGTGGCGACGAACTGCGGGCCGTTCGGGCCGATCTGCCAGGCCAGGTGCACAGTGCCGCCCGGCGGCGTGTAGCGCACCGCGTTCGAGGCCAGGTTGCCGAAGGCGCTGCGCAGCTCTTCCGCGTTGCCCATGATGTTCGGACCATTGACGCTCGACGTGATCTGGTGCTTGCCGCCCGACAGCGCCCTCGCCTCCTGCAGGATTTGCTCCATCAGCGCCGCAATGTCGACCGATTCGCTGCGCAGCGGGTAATCCACCGATTCCAGGCGCGACAGGGTCAGCATGTCTTCGATCAGGCGCTGCATGCGGTGGCCCTGTTCGGTCATCAGTTTCAGGTGCGACATGCGCGTTTCCGCGTCGAGGTTCATTTCGCTCGACGCGATTTCGAGGAAGCCGACGATCACCGTCAGCGGCGTGCGCAGCTCGTGCGAGGCGTTGGCGATGAAGTCGCGCCGCATTTCCTCGATGCGCTGGGTTTCGGTGGCGTCGTGCGTGACCAGGATCTGGCGCCGGTTTTCGAAGGGGATGATCTGGCAGATCAGCTTACGGTCGCGCAAGCTCAGGGTCAGCGGGTTTTCGTAGCGGCCGAGGATGATGTAGTCGATGAAATCCGGATGGCGGATCAGGTTGGTGACGCGCATGCCCTTGTCGCGCTCCAGGGTCAGGCCCAAGTGGCGTTCGGCGGCCGGATTGCACCATTCGAGGAACAGGACGTCGTCCATGATGGCCACGCCGTCGGGCAGCAGGTGCATGGCCTGGCGGAAACGGGCCAGCCATTCGGTCAATTCGGCCTGGTTGCGCTCGTCGTCGCGGCGCAGGCGGTACAGGCGCGAGAAGATATTGGTCCAGGAACCCCAGCCGTCGGGCAGCTTGGCCGAGTGCGGGTCGTCCAGCCAGTAGCCGAGCTGATGCAGGTAGGAGAGCTGGATGAACAGCAGGACGAAGACGGACAGGAAGGCCACGGCCAGGCCGTAGACCAGGCCGAACAGCCACCAGAATACGCCCGCGCCAAGCAGGATAAAGCTCATGCGCAGCAGCGCGGGGATCCAGAACAGCAGTTTGGGATTCATGTTGCGGGGAGTGTCCTTGTTCAAGCTAACCGAATAAACGTTCGTTTACCGTTAGCCCCGTCGTTCCCGCCGAATGCCGCCTTGGCGCGGGAAGTCGTTTCTGGCAGTGCCAGGAACGACGAGGTGAAGGTATGGGTTACGCCGATATCTATATCTACTGCGACAAATCACTTCTCCGACAGCATATACCCAACGCTGCGCACCGTCTTGATCAGCTTTTCCGATTCCTTGAGCGCCTTGCGCAGCCTGAGCACATGCACATCGACCGTGCGTTCCTCGATCACCACATGGTCGCCCCACACCTTGTCGAGCAACTGGCTGCGCGAAAACACCCGTTCCGGATGCGCCAGCAAGAACTTCAGCAGCTTGAACTCGGCATGCCCCATGTCGATCTTCTGGCTGTCGATCGATACCGTGCAGCTGACCGGGTCCAGCGTCACCGGCCCGGCACTCATGACCGCCTGGTCATGCTCCGGACTCTTGCGGCGCAGCAGCGCCTTGGCGCGCGCCAGCAGCTCGCGCGGGGAAAACGGCTTGGTCACGTAATCGTCGGCGCCATTGTTCAAGCCCGCGATCTTGTCCTCTTCCATGCTCTTGGCGGTCAGCATGATCACCGGAATATCCTGGAAATTGCGGTCCGAACGCATGCGCGAGAGCAGGCGCAAACCCGTCTGGTCCGGCAACATCCAATCGAGCAGCATCAGGTGCGGTATGCGCTGCTGCATGAATTCCCAGGCGTCGGCCACATTCTGCACCGAACACACATTCCAGCCCGCCTCGCGCAGCGAGAACGTGACCAGTTCCACAATGGCCGGCTCGTCTTCTACTATCAATACAGTCGTTTTGTCAGATGCCATTGGTATTACGGTAAGGGGTTGTCTGGGATCGAATGCGCCTGTTTGGAGTGCCGGATATCCTTGCCTTCAACGACGTAGATCACATATTCCGCGATGTTCTTGGCATGGTCGCCAATGCGCTCGATGGCCTTGGCCACCCACAGGGTGTCCAGCGCCGACGAAATCGTGCGCGGGTCTTCCATCATGAAGGTAATCAGGTTGCGCATGATCGAGCGGAATTCATGGTCGATCACCGCATCCTGGGCGATCAGCTGCAAGGCCTGCTTGCCATCGAGGCGCGCAAAGGCGTCCAGCGCATCGTGCAGCATGTCGGAGGTGGCGGTGGCGATCGTGCGCACCATTTCGTAATGGTTCACGCCGACCGCGCCGCGCCCGTGCAAATTCTTGGAGGTGCGCGCAATCTTGGCCGCTTCGTCGCCGATGCGCTCCAGGTCGGTGATGACCTTGATCGTGGCCATGACCGTGCGCAAGTCGTTGGCGGTCGGCTGGCGCCGCACGATCAGGTGGCTGCAAGCGTCGTCGAGCGCCACTTCCAGCTGGTTGACTTCGTCGTCTTCCGCGATCACGCGGTCGGCGCGCTCCAGGTTGCCGATGCGAAAACAGGTCATCGCGTCGAGGAACTGGGTCTCGACGATGCCACCCATCAGCAACACCTTGGAGCGGATGGTTTCAAGTTCGTGGTCGTACTGCTTGGATGAATGCTCGCCTATCATTACTGCTCTCCGTATTTAGAATTGTCGTGGCTCAGCCAAAGCGTCCGGTGATGTAATCCTGCGTTTCCTTGCGGGCGGGATTCATGAAAATCTGGTCGGTCTCGCCGAACTCGACCAGCTCGCCCAGGTACATATAGGCGGTGTAGTCCGAGCAACGCGCGGCTTGCTGCATGTTGTGGGTCACGATGGTGATCGTGTAGTCCTGCTTGAGTTCGCTGATCAGTTCTTCCACTTTCGCGGTCGAGATCGGGTCCAGCGCCGAGGTCGGCTCGTCGAGCAGCAGCACGTCCGGCTTCACCGCCACGCCACGCGCGATGCACAGGCGCTGCTGCTGGCCGCCCGACAGCGACAGGCCGCTCTTGGACAGCTTGTCCTTGACCTCGCCCCACAGCGCGGCTTTTTTCAGCGCCCATTCGACGCGCTCGTCCATTTCGCCCTTGGACAAGTCTTCGTACAGGCGCACGCCGAAGGCGATGTTGTCATAGATCGACATCGGAAACGGGGTCGGTTTCTGGAACACCATGCCGACCTTGGCGCGCAGCATGTTCACGTCCTGGCCCGGATCGAGGATGTTTTTCCCACGGTACATGATCGAACCCTCGGCGCGCTGGCCGGGGTACAGATCGTACATGCGGTTCAGGGTGCGCAGCAGGGTCGACTTGCCGCAGCCGGACGGGCCGATGAAGGCCGTCACCTGTTTTTCAAAAATGTCGAGGCTGACATTGGTCAGGCTTTGCGTTTTGCCGTAGAAGAAATTCAGGCCGGAAATCTCGATCGTCTTGTTCTTTGGCGTTACAGTAGGAATCGGTGTAGGCATAGGGCTCATAAGATGGATCGGTCGATTATTTCGTGGTTTTCTGGCTGAACATGGTACGCGACACAATGTTCAATAACAACACGCTGAAGGTCAGCAACAGCGCTGCGGCCCATGCCAGGTCGATCCAGTTGTCGGACGTGCTCATCGCGAACTGATTGATGACCACCGGCAGGTTGGCAATCGGCGCATTCATGTCGGAACTGAAGAACTGGTTGTTCAGGGCCGTGTACAGCAGCGGCGCGGTTTCGCCGGTGATGCGCGCCACCGCCAGCAGCACGCCGGTCACCACGCCCGATTTCACGGCGCGCAGGCGCACCGTGGTGGCCACTTTCCAGCGCGGGGCGCCCAGGGCGAAGGCGGCTTCGAGCAAGCTTTGCGGCACCAGGCGCAGCATGTTGTCGGTGGTGCGCACCACCACCGGAATGGCGATCAGGGACAGCGCGATCGACCCGGCGTAGCCCGAATAATGCTTGGAGACGTCGACATACATGGTCCACACAAAGATGCCGAGCACGATCGATGGCGCCGACAGCATGATGTCGGTGACGAAGCGGGTGACCTGGGCGAAACGGTTCTCTTCGCCGTATTCGGCCAGGTAGACCCCGGCCAGGATGCCGATCGGGGTGCTGATGAAGGTGGCCAGGCCGACGATCATCAGGCTGCCGACGATCGCGTTGCGCAGCCCGCCGCCGTCGCTGCCGGGACCGGGCGTATCCTGGGTGAACAGGCCGAGCGAAAGTCCGGCGAAGCCCTTGCTCAGCAGGGTCCACAGGATCCACATCAGGAACATCAGGCCGACCGACATGGCCATCACCGACAGGGCGATGCCGATGCGGTGCTTCCAGAGGCGCTTGCGGTAGACGGGATTGAGAATGGTCTGGCTCATTTGACGCCTTCCTTGCGCGACATTCCGGCCAGCATCAGCTTGGCGGCGGACAGGACGATGAAAGTAATGATGAACAGGATCAGGGCCAGCGCCAGCAGGGACGACACGTGCAGCGCCGACTGGGCTTCGGCAAATTCGTTGGCCAGGGTCGAGGAGATGCTGTTACCAGCCGAGAAGATCGACCACGACAGCTTGTTGGCGTTCCCGATCACGAAGGTCACCGCCATGGTTTCGCCGAGCGCGCGGCCCAGGCCCAGCATGACACCGCCGACCACGCCGGTCTTGGTGTACGGCAGCACGATCTTGCGCACCACTTCCCATTTGGTGCAGCCCAGCCCGTATGCCGATTCTTTCAGCACGGCCGGCACGATCTCGAACACGTCGCGGATGACGGAGGCGATGAAGGGAATGATCATGATCGACAGCACCAGGCCGGCGGTCAGGATGCCGATCCCCATCATCGGGCCGGTGAACAGATGGCCGATGATGGGCAAGTGGCCGAGGGTGTTTTTCAACAGCGGCTGCACGTATTCGGCGAACAGTGGCGCAAACACGACCATGCCCCACATGCCGTAAATAATCGACGGAATGCCCGCCAGCAGTTCGACGGCGGTGCCCAGCGGGCGGCGCAGCCAGACCGGGCAGATTTCAGTGAGGAACAGTGCGATGCCGAAGCTGACCGGAAACGCGATCAGCAGGGCGATAATCGAGGTGGCCAGGGTGCCGACGATGGCGATCATGGCGCCGTATTTGTCGTTGCCCTGGTCCCATTCGACACTGGTGATGAAGCCGATGCCGAATTCCCTGAAGGCGGGCGCGGCGCCGACCACCAGCGAACCGATGATCCCGATCAGCACGATCAGGACCGATGCCGCGAACAGCAGGGTCACTTTGTGGAAGAAAAAATCCTGGATGCGCTGCTTGCGCATCGTTGACAGCATGGCAACCTGCTCGCGGTCGGGCTCCGCCGGTTTGCTCATGTCCATTGCGATAGTTGGGTGTGCGCTCATTGATTGACTTCGCTAGGTGTCCACATGGAGGTAGTTTCAAGGTATTACTAGAATGCTGACCGGCAGGCATGCCCCATGGCTTGCCTGCCGTGACTTCTTTGCACGACTGCACTTGCAGGGCGGGCACCAGACCCACCCTCTTCCGACTTACCAGATGGCCTTGCCGGAAGCATCTTTCAGACTGGCTTTCCAGGAATCGCCCACCAGCTTGGTGACGCTGTCCGGCAGCGGCACGTAGTCCAGTTCGACGGCCGACGCGTCGCCATTCTTGAACGACCAGTCGAAGAATTTCAGGACTTCCTTGCCCTTGGCGCCATCGGCCTGGCTCTTGTGCATCAGGATGTACGACACGCCGGTGATCGGCCAGCTGTTCTTGCCAGCCTGGTCGGTCAGGACGATGCCGAAGCCGGGCGCCTTGGCCCAATCGGCCGAGGCGGCAGCCGCCTTGAAGTTCTCGTCGTCCGGCTGCAGGAAAGTGCCTTCCTTGTTCTTGAGCTGGGTGTGAGCGATCTTGTTCTTCTTGGCGAACGCCCATTCCACGTAACCGATCGAGTGCTTGACGCGCTGCACGGTGGAGGCCACGCCTTCGTTGCCCTTGCCGCCCACGCCGGTTGCCCATTTCACGGATGCATCGGCACCGATCTTGGTCTTGAATTCCGGCGACACTTTCGACAGGTAATCGGTGAACAGGAAAGTGGTGCCGGAACCGTCGGCGCGGTGCACCACGGTGATTTCTTCGGCCGGCAGCTTGGCGCCCGGGTTCAGGGCGGCGATTTCAGGCGCGTTCCACTTGGTGATCTTGCCCAGGTAAATGTCGGCGATGACCGGGCCGGTCAGTTTCAGTGCGCCTGGCGCGATGCCGTCGATGTTGACCACGGTAACCACGCCGCCCATGATGGCCGGGAACTGCATCAGGCCGGCAGTGTCGAGCTCTTCCACGCCAAGCGGCTTGTCGGAAGCGCCGAAATCAACGGTTTTTGCCTTGATCTGTTTGATGCCTGCGCCGGAACCGACCGATTGATAGTTCAAGCCATTGCCGGTCGCCTTCTTGTACGACTCCGCCCATTTTGCATACACAGGGTAAGGAAAGGTCGCACCTGCGCCGGTCATGTCAACTGCCAGGGCGGAAGTCGAAACCGCCAGTGCGCCAACGCCAACGATAATGGAAGCTAACAACTGTTTCATTCGCATATCAAGTCCTTGTGGGTTATACAACGTGGAATGCTGCGCAGTCTAACGCGCAAATATGACACGTTTATGACATGGCTGAAATCCTGTAAGAATCCTTTCGCTGGCTGCATGATACGCTTGGCACATCCACAAGCCATGTCACACAATTTACCCCTTGTGTCACCGACTTGTAATATTTCTTTATTACACTGGCTGCGTTTACTATTATCTATCTGACTAGCTAAAGACATAATGAAAACTGCATCGACGCCGGATCCGGCGCGCGCCAACATCTTCCTCGACCGCGAGCTGTCGCAATTGACGTTCAACCGCCGCGTGCTGGCGCAGGCTGAAGACACCTCGCTGCCGCTGCTCGAGCGCCTGCGCTACCTGTGCATCGTCAGTAACAACCTGGACGAATTTTTTGAAGTGCGCGTGGCCAGCCTGCTGGCCCAGGGTAATCTCGCGGAAAATCCGGCATTGGCGGCCAACCTGGCGCGCATCAGTAATGAATGTCACAATCTGGTCAAGGACCAGTACGCCGTGCTGAACACCGAAGTGCTGCCCGAACTGCAAAAAAACGGCGTGCACCTGGTGCGCCACACCGACCGCAACGATGCCCAGCGGGCCTGGGTGAAGGACTATTTCGAGCGCGAAGTGCGCCCCCTGCTCACCCCGATCGGGCTCGACCCGGCCCACCCGTTTCCGCAGGTGGTCAACAAAAGCCTGAACTTCATCATTTCGCTGACCGGCAAGGATGCCTTCGGGCGCGGCACGGGCATTGCCATCGTCAAGGCGCCGCGGGTGTTGCCGCGCGTGATACGTTTGCCGGATCACTTGTCGACCAACGGCGGCATGTCGTTCTGCCTGCTGTCGTCGATCATTCACTCGCACATCGAAGACTTGTTCACGGGCCGCGAAGTGATCGCCTATTCCCAGTTTCGCGTCACGCGCGACAGCGACCTGTGGGTCGACGAGGAAGAAGTCAAGAACCTGCGCCAGGCGCTCAAGGGCGAATTGCAGGGACGCCAGTTCGGCACCTCGGTGCGGCTGGAAGTGGCCAAGAACTGCGCGCCTGAACTGGCCGATTTCCTGCTCGAGCAATTCGGGCTCGACAAGAGCCGGCTGTACGCGGTCGACGGCCCGGTCAACCTGGTGCGCCTGGCCGAGCTGATCGACCATGTGAAACAGCCGAGTTTGCGCTTCGAGCCGTTCGTGCCCGGCATGCCGCAAAAGTCCACGCATCACGACATCTTCGAGCAGCTCAAGAAGCACGACATCTTGCTGCACCACCCTTTCCAGTCATTCCAGACCGTGGTCGACTTCATCCAGGTGGCCGCGCACGACCCGTCGGTGGTGGCGATCAAGCAGACCATCTACCGCACCGGCATGCATTCGGACCTGATGGAAGCGCTGATGGCCGCCGCCCGCGCCGGCAAGGAAGTGACGGTGATCCTGGAACTGATGGCGCGCTTTGACGAAGAAGCCAACATCAACTGGGCCGACAAGCTGGAGCAGGCCGGGGCCCAGGTGGTGTACGGCGTGGTCGGCCTGAAAACCCACGCCAAGGTCGCGCTGGTGATCCGGCGCGAGGAAGCCGACGCCGACGGCAACCCGGGCGGGCTGCGCTTCTACGCCCACCTCGGCACCGGCAACTACCACCTGACCACCACCCGGCTGTACACCGACTTTGGCCTGTTGACCGCGCACCCGGAAATGGCGCAGGAAGTGAACGAAGTGTTCATCCATCTCACCAGCCTGACCAAGCCGCACAAGCTGACCCATTTGTGGCTGGCGCCGTTCGCGCTCCAGAGCGAGATCATCAAGGCGATCCGCAACGAAGCCAAGATCGCCCGTTCGGGCCGGCCGGGGCGGATCATCGTCAAGATCAATGCGCTGGTGGACGAATCGGTGATCCGCGCGCTGTACGCGGCCTCGCACGACGGCGTGAAAATCGACCTGATCGTGCGCGGCGCGTGTACCCTGAAGCCGGGCGTGCCGGGACTGTCGGAAAACATCAAGGTGCGCTCGATCATTGGCCGTTTTCTGGAGCACAGCCGGATCTACTACTTCCGCAACGACCTGGCGCACGATGTGTACCTGGCCAGTGCCGACTGGATGAGCCGTAACCTGTTCCGCCGCATCGAAGTCGCCTTCCCGATCCTGGACAAGGCGCTCAAGCGGCGCGTGATCAACGAGGGTTTGAACCCTTACCTGAAAGATAACTCGAACGCATGGGAACTTGATCCGAGCGGGCATTACCAGCGCCGCCGGGTGCGCGGCAAGCAGGTGGAATTTTCGGCGCAGCGACATTTGATGCAACTTTTGGGCACGCCGCCGGTCGATAGCGAGTAAGGAGACGACAGCATGGATCTGATTTTATGGCGGCATGCGGAGGCGTACGACGCCGAACCGGGCCAGGACGACATGGAGCGCGCGCTCACGCCCAAGGGGCAGAAGCAGGCCAGGCGCATGGCCGACTGGCTGACCTCGCAGCTGCCGGGCAGCTGCCGCATCCTGGTCAGCCCGGCGCTGCGCACTTTGCAGACGGTGGAGCCGCTCAAGCGCAAGTTCAAGATCGTGCACGACCTGGCGCCGGGCGCCGATCCGGAAGATGTGCTGATGGCGGCCAACTGGCCCAACGGACGCGAGCCGGTGCTGGTGGTCGGCCACCAGCCGACCCTGGGCCAGGTGGCGGCCTTGCTGCTGGCGGGCCAGCCGCAGGATTGGCAGATCAAGAAGGCCAACGCGTGGTGGCTGGTGCAGCGCGAAGCGCTCGACCCCTACAGCCTGTATTTGAAGGGCGTGATGGCGCCCGACCTGATTGTTAAATAAGTTCATTGCCGGCTTGAATTGCGAAATTCATCTGCTAAAGTTTAGATGTATCAACTAAGGGGAGAAATCGCTCAACGGCGGTTCATGATCATGTTAAGCATACTTTTCATGGCCATTTTTGGAGGGATGGTAGGGCTGGTGCTGTATGAACTGGTGGAAGAGGTTCACGGCAGCGCGCTCGACCTGCGCGATCGCTATCACGAATAGCACTGGGCCTGATAAGGGCCGATAAAAAAAGCGGCAAGGCCTTTTGGGCGCTTGCCGCTTTTGCGTTGGCGTTGCCGTTTGCGTTGCCGTTCGCGTTTGCGTTTGCGGGACGAGCCGTGTACACGTTCCACTGGCTCGCTAGTAGCGGATTTGACGTTATCCTTCCCCTGCCACCGTCGCCCCCGCGCAGGCGGGGGACCAAGTTTGCATGCTCAGCCCCGGACTACGGAACGAACTTGGGGGCAACGCATGCGTTCCCGCCTGCGCGGGAGCGACGGATGGGTTGATCAGCGCCCGGTCTTGAACTTCGTATACGTCCTGGTCATCACCCTGCGAATATCCTGCGGCACCGCTTCCGGCGCAACCATCTTCTTCAGATCCTCATCCGACAGGAACACGCTTTTGTTCTCCGCCACATCCTTGCGCACGAATTTCATGCCGGCCTTGTTCGGATTCGCAAAAAACACCTTGTTGGTCAGCCCGGACTGCACCTCCGGACGCAGGATGTAGTTAATCCACAGATGCGCATTGTTCGGATGCGGCGCATCGGCCGGAATGGCCATGGTATCGAACACCAGCGGCGCGCCATTCTTCGGCACCAGCGCCTCGATCTTCACGCCCTTCTTGGCATCGATGGCGCGCTGACGGGCGATATTGATGTCCCCTGCCCAGCCGAAGGCCAGGCAGATGGCGCCGTTGGCCATGTCATTGATATACCCGGAAGAACTGAACAAGGTCACGCTCGGGCGCACCGCCTGCAGCATCTTGCCCGCCTCGGCATAATCGGCCGCATTTTTTGAATAGGCCGGCTTGCCCATGTAATGCAGCGCCGCCGGGAACACCTCGGACGGCGAATCGAGGAAGGACACGCCGCACGATTTCAGCTTGGCCGTGTACACGGGATTGAAAATGAGCTCCCACACATTGGCTGGCAGCGGGGTTGTGCCCAGCGCCGCCTTGACCTTGTCGACATTGATGCCGACCGTCGTGTACCCCCACATCCAGTCGACCAGATACTCATTGTTCGGGTCCAGCACGGCCAGCTTGGCCTGGATGCCCGGATCGAGATTGGCCAGGTTCGGCAGCTTGGACTTGTCGAGTTTGCGCAGCAGCTTGCCGTCAATTTGCTGGCGCGCCCACGGTGCCGTCGGCACCACGATGTCATAACCCGATTTCCCGGCCACCAGCTTGGCGTTCAACACTTCGTTACTGTCGAAGACGTCGTAACGCACCGTGATGCCGGTCTCCTTGGTGAAATTCTTGATCGTGTCGTCGCCGATGTAATCGGACCAGTTATACACGTTCAGCACCTTTTCCTCCGCTTGCTGGGCCTGGGCCGGAGCGCCCGACCAGATCACCGCGGCCAGGGCGGCAAGACCGAGCCCGAGCCGACGTTGTGCGTGCGAATGCCGATTGACTGCCACCATTGATGCCTCCGTAAGTAGATGAAAGCCCCGCATATCGGGGCGTACTGCCAGAATCATCGGGCATTGCGGCCCGGTTGGCAAGCGCCGCCGCGCACGCCGAACTGGCCCACACCGGCCCTCTTGCGGTATCCTTTCCGCTTATCCCCTTCCCGGACAAATTCCCGACCATGAAAACAACCCCTGCGGCGCCCGGCGGGAACGCCCCGGAACCACGCATGTACCGGGTGGTGGCCGACAGCATCCAGACCCTGATCGCCGCCGAGGGCATCCAGCCGGGCCAGCGCCTGCCGGCCGAACGCGACCTGTCCGCGCGCCTGGGCGTGAGCCGCGCCTCGCTGCGCGAAGCGCTGATCGCCCTCGAACTGGGCGGGGTGGTCGAGGTGCGCAGCGGCTCGGGCGTGTATGTCAGCGCGCTGGCGGGCGGCGCCAGCCAGGCGCCGGAAGTCGGCCCCGGTCCGTTCGAGGTACTGGCCGCGCGCCGCATGATCGAAACCGAGGTGGCCGGCATCGCCGCCAAAATGGCCACCGATTCGGCCATCGACGCCATCCTGACCGCTGTGCTGGAAATGGAGCGCGACCACGAAGACCGCGCCAGCAACGAGCAGGCCGACCGTAATTTTCACATGGCGCTGGCACGCGCCACCGGCAACACGGCACTGGTGGGCGCGGTCGACTACCTGTGGAACCAGCGCGGCACGCTCTGGCACAAGCTCAAGGAACACTTCCAGACCGAGGAACTGCGCAAGCAGACGCTGATCGACCACCGCAACATCCTGGCGGCCATCGCCGCGCACGACGTGGCCGGCGCGCGCCACGCCATGCGCACCCATCTCGAACGCGTGACCCGGACCTTCTCCCGTGCGTAAGCAGGGCATCGCGCCGCGCACCGGCGGCTTTACCTACGTGGGTCTGATGGTGATGATCGCCGTGATCGGCGTGGCGACGGCGGCCACCGTCTCGGTGGGCGAACTGGCGCGCCGGCGCGAGGCCGAAAACGAGCTTCTGTTCGTCGGCAAGCAGTACATCCGCGCCTTTCTCGAATTCGAACTCAATACGCCGGGAGGCCATGCCAGCCATGCGCCATCGCGCCTGGAAGATCTGCTGCAGGACCCGCGCCAGCCGGGCATGAAGCGCTACCTGCGCCAGCTCTATCCCGACCCGATCACCGGCAAGGCCGACTGGCAGCTGGTGCGCGCGCCGGGCGGCGGCGTGATGGGCGTGCGCAGCGCATCGTGCGCGCCGACGATACGGCGCAGCTTCCCCGACGGCGACTGGATGTACCTCGATGGCCAGAAGCGCTACTGCGACTGGCAGTTCGCGTATGTGATGGCATGCGGCGGGAACTGCAAAGACACGCTCAAACCCGAGGACTGAGGTCCGCAAACGAAAAAATACCACGCGGCAGGTTGCCCTGTCGCGTGGCCAAACCGGCCACAAGGGCCGCTACTTCACCTGATCGCTTGATTACTTGAAAATGCAGGCACGCGCGATGTTGGCGGCGTTGGTGTCCTTGCCTGGCTCATTGCCTTTCGAGGTACCGACGAACGTGGCGCAGCGCGACGACGGTTTGTTCGACACGAAGTCGCTCATGGTCGCCACATCGTAGGCCTTGGCCAGCGCCGGCAGTTTCGAGGCATTGAAGCTGCTGTTCACGCCCACGCCCGCATTCAGGTTATAGATCGTCACGCCGCTGATGGTGACGGTGCGTGCCGACTGGCTCGAGCAATTGCCGCACGAGCGATACAGCTTGCCGCCTTCTTCCGCGTAGAAGTTGGTGATGACGATCTTGCTGTTTGCGCCGTTATTCTGGAACATCTTGTCGGCCGCCTTGTACGCAGCGCCGCCGGTGACGGTCATGGTGCCGGCGCCTTTGAGGGTGGCCGCATCTTCGCCCACATCGCCCCAGTACACGTTCTCGATCTTGCAGTTGCCTGCGCAATGGACGCCATCGGCGCCGCCGGCAGTCAGGTTACGGCCCGCGCCCTTGGCAGGATCGCCCAGCACCACGTTCTTGAGCGTCGCGCCAACACCGAGGTTGAAGTGCGGGATCTGGCTTTCCGACTGGCTGCCATCCATCTTCTTGGTATTACCGACCAGGCAAACCATCTTGCCGTACTTGACCAGGCCATCGAACACGGTATTGGCCGGTACGTCGGTCGTTTGCGTGACCGGCACTTTGGTGCACGACGGGATGGCGCGCTTGCCGGGGGCGGCCAATGCGCTGGTGGCGACAAACAGTCCGATGACTGCGAAAAGAAGAGCGTTGAATCGTTTCATGGTGACTCCTGATGGATGAATGAAATAACCATCCCCGCCTGGGGGATGGGTAGAACTACAACGAATTCACATCGAGTTACTGGGCCAGGTTGGTGCGCGCACCGGCGGTGGCGATGGCTTTCGCTTTCACGCCCGCAGCCGCGCTGGCGGTGTAGTTGTAGCCGGTCGGGCCGTAGGCCTTGGTGGTCTTCCAGTCGGTGGCATTGGCGTAAATGCCGTCTTCCGGCGCGCCCCAGGTAATGCCGCTGCCGACGAAGTTGCTGCGCAGGTCCCAGTACCCGAGTTTGGCGCTGTCGCGCGAGGTGACCGGGTTCCTGACGTTCTCGAAGTAGTTCGATTCGACCAGCGCCATCGCGCCCATGCGCACATTGATGCCCGAGGTGTCCACGTTGCCGAAGTAGTTGTTGAAGATGTGGGCTTTACCGTAACGCAGCAGCGGCAGGCGCGACTTGACGTTCTCGAAGCGGTTGTTGTGGTAGGTGGTCAGCGATCCGGCATTGAGGGTGTCCTTTTCGCTGTAACCATTGAGCGCCACCTTCTGGTAGTTGTACACGTAGTTGTACGACACGGTGATGTGGTTGGCGCCCTTCTTCATGTCGATGCCGCCGTCGAACGAGGCATCGCCCGCGCCAGGGCACGACTTGATCGAAGCGAAAATGGTGTTGTGGTCGATCCAGACCTTGCTTGGCTTGCCGCTCGACGTGCCTTCGATCGAGATCGAGTCGGCGTCTTCGCCACCCTGCAGCAGGCCGATGGTCATGTTCTGCACGATCACGTTGCTCGAATCGCCCACGATACGGATGCCGAAGTTGGCGGACGAATCGGCCGCGCCGCGGATCGTGATGTCGTTCTTGCCCTTGATTTCCAGGGTCTGGGCCGGCTTCTTCCACTGTGCGCAGACATCCTTGATGCTGGCGAAGTCGAACTTGCCGGTGTAGTTCAGTACCAGGCCGCCGCTACCCGAATACGCCTTGATCTTGGCGGCCATGTCGGCCAGCGAAGATACGTTCACGGCGGCCTTGTTGCCACCGCCCGTGGTGGCGGCGCCGTAGCCCACCGGCCCGGCCACCGCTTGGGTGGCCGCCAGCACGGCGGCGGCTGCCAGCGTCAGTTTCAATGTCGATACGTTCATGCGCTTACTCCGTAAGTATGAGTATTTTTTTAGAACGCCGGGCCGGCTGGAACGTTCCCGCCAGCGGCGATGTAGACCGAACGGAGCGCCGCTTTGTTGCCGTACAACATCCACGGAGAGCACGGGTAAATGCGTCCTGCGGGTCGGCCGCGATACAAATAAATCAACGTTCGCTTGGTCTGCTGTGAGGATGCTTGTTTTTACGTTGCCATGTCAACATCGTGTTAAATGATCAAAAGCATTACTAAGATACCGATTCCCCGATGCCGCGCCAGATGCGGATTGCCGCAAGGTGAGAATGTCACAGCAACTGACTTCATTTTTCGATTAACGCCTAAGTAAATGCAGTTAAAATATATCAACGTCGTCAAAAGATGATTTTTAACGCAAAGTGAGCGAATGTGGTGATATTTCAATATCGACAAGACCTCATGCTGATTAAAAATGTAAAATACAAGATCAAAAAACAACATTTGGCATGACCTTTTGTCGATATTGGTCGATCCACAAGTAAATGAGGTCAGTCCAAATTTAATTTTTGTGGAATTATTCTATGCTAATACCAGATTTGGCCTGACCACACGAGGAGCGATGAAGCGCTTGCTCAGAGACGGCTGAAAGGCATGCCATCGCGCGCGTTGCCGAGGGCGCCGCTGTAGAGGTTATAGACACCGGCGCCGCTATCGGGCGCGACAAGAATCCAAGTGGAGGTACTTTCGGTCAGTGGATCGAGCGGCAGGGTGCGCAGGTATTTGCGCTCTACCAGTTCGCCGAGCGTATGCGGATAGCGCCCGTTATCGCCATAGAATTTGTCGATCACCTCGCGCGTGATGTGCAGGTTCTCCTTGAGGACCGTCTCTTTCGACTGGTCGATACTGCGAAAAAAACGCGGCGCGGCGATCGTCAGCAGCAGCGCCAGGATCGCCAGCACCACCAGCAGTTCAATCAGCGTGAAGCCGCGCTTACCAGCGCCGGTACGCAATGCCATTGAGGCCCACCTGTTCAGAATTGGAGTGCACATCGTAGACATCCTCGCCCGGCTTGGGGTCGGCCGGGTCGCTCTGGTAGGAGCGCAGGCGCCAGGTCTGTTCGGCCGGCGCGGAGGGATCGCTATGGAACGGATCGCGCGGCAGCGCGCGCAGAAAGAACACCTTGCGCGCCTTGGCGCTGCGCTGGTCAGGCACGCCGTCGACCAGCGCCTGCAGGTTGGGCGGATAGCCGCTGCCATCGAGCAGGCTGGCGATACGGCCCTCGCCGGCCGCGCGCTTGTACTCATCGAGCGCGGTGCGGATGTCGCGCAAGGCCAAACGCAGCTCCTGCTCTTTCTGGCGCTGCACCGCCACCTGCGCCAATGGCAAAGCGATGGTGGACAACAGCGCCACGATGGCCAGCGTCACCATCAGCTCGATGAGCGTAAAGCCGCGCATGCGCATGTCAGCCGCCGCTCCGTTCAGGCAGCAGCGGACTGGCCGGTGCTGGCACCGGCACCGGCGGCGCTGGCTCCTGCGGCACCGCCGGGCCGGGCTGGCCCGCATGGCCGCCCTGCCCGCGCAGACTGCCATCCGTACCGGCATCGAACTCCACCTCGCCCCCGGCGCCGCGCGCCTGGTTGCGCAGCACGCGCGGCGTGATCGACAGGACGATCTCGGTCTTGGTGCGCTCCCGGCCCTTGCTGCCGAACAGGCGGTCGAGCATCGGCAGTTCGCCCAGGCCGGGGATGGCGCTCGACGAACGCTTGTCGTTATCGCTGATCAGGCCAGCCAGCACCTGGTTTTCGCCGTCGCGCAGGCGCAGCACCGTGCTGGCATTGCGCGCGCCGATGCGGTAGCCGTACGGCTGGTCGTTGCTGTCGAAAATCGTGCCGAGGATGCTGCTCACTTCCAGATTGAGCTTGATCGACACTTCATCATCCATGTACACAATCGGCTCGGCTTCGAGCTTGAGTCCCACATCAAGGTAATTGACCGACTGCGAGGTCACGCCGGTCGAGGTGACGTTGGCCGACACGCTTGGCACCCGCTCGCCGACCCGGATCAGCGCCTTTTCACGGCTCTTGATGCGGATGCGCGGATTGGCCAGCACGCTGACGTTATCGCGGTTGACCGACGCCGACAGCCGCATCGGGTCGACGCTGGCCAGCAAGCCGCGCGAGTTCAGGTTTTTCAGGTCGTTGAGGGTGAACGGGTTGGTGGTGACGCTGCCGTCGTACATCACCGTCGATGCGCCGAGCGGAGTCAGGCTCACGTTGCCCGGCCACTTCACGCCCAGCGATTCGAGGTCGCTGCGCTGCACTTCCAGGATCTCGACCTCCAGCATCACCTCCGGTTCGGCCACGTCATGCAGGGCCACCAGCTTGGCCGCCATCAGGATCGTCTCGGGCGTATCGCGCAGCACCAGCATGTTGAGCTTTTCGTCCACCACCAGGTCGCGCGTCTTGAGCAAGGTGCGCAGGCTGTTGGCCACGGTCTTCGCTTCGGCGTTGGCGATGCGGAAGCTGCGGATCGTCAGCTTCTGGTATTCGCGCTGCTTGGCCGCGTCGTTCGGATACAGCAGCACGGTGTGTTCGTCGACGATGCGCTGCTCCATCTGCACGCTCATCAAGAGATTGCGCAGCGCCTGTTCGATGGTCGTGTCCTGCAGGTTGAGCGTGACACGCAGGTCGGCCGGCACGTCCTTGTCGAGCGTGAAGCTGATGCCCGAGGTACGCGACATCGATTCGAGCACCGCGCGCAGCGGCGCGTCGTGGAAGCGCAGGCTCAGTCGCCTCTGGAACGCCTTGCCCAGCACCGTGCTGCCCGGTACCGTCTCCGCGCGCTCGCGCAGGGCTTGCAGCAGTTTGCCCGCGCGCTGGTTCTTGGGGTGCTTGGCCAGCAGTGCACGCAAAGCCTCGCCGGCTTCCTCGCGCTTGCCGGCGGCAAGCAGCTGCTCCGCGCCGGCGAGCGCCTGCGCCTGCGTTTGCGCCGCGGCCAGGCTGCGCATGCCGATCATGGACTGGTCCACCGCGCCCAGGGCTGCGGCGCGGCGGTAACCCTCCTGCGCCGCATCCCACGATCCGCGTGCCACGTCCTGCGCGGCCTGCGCCAGCACCTGGTTGGCCAGTTGGATGCGCGCGTTGGCCAGCAGGACGCGCGCTTCGATATGCCCCGGCGTGGCGGCCAGCACCTGCTCCAGCCGCGCCATGCCCTCTTCCAGCTTGCCGGCATCGAGCAAGGCGCGGATTTCCGGCGGGGTGGGCTGCGGTCCGGTCGCGCACGCGGCCAGGCCGGCCAGGCTGCAAACGAATGCCACATTGCGTGCGATTTTTCTCATTCTTCTGTCCCGAAACTGATCCGGTGTTCCTTGCCGGTTTGTTGATCCTGAATGTTCACCGACTCCTGGCGCAGGGCCAGCACGCGATAACGTTTTTCGAGCACGGTGCCTGCGCGCGCCAGCAGCACGGCGTCGTTGCGCAGCAAATAGGCTTCGCGCACGCCGTCTTCCACCTTGAAACCGAGCAACACGAACGGTGCCGTAGGCTTCTCAACCGCGTCCGCCGCATCCGCCGCCGCGCTTTCCTTGCCTTGCGCCGCCGCCTCCACAGGGCCGACGGCAAACAGGTCTGGCACCGGGTCGGACGGATCGGCGATGACGGGCGGCGCACGCACCGGCGCCGCCAAGGCCAGCGCCGTTTGCGGGCGGCGCGGACCTTCGCTCACGCCGACCACCTCGGGTTCGGGCGCGCTGTCGAACAGCATCAGCAGGCCGACGGCCAGCATCACCGCCAGCATGATCTTCAATCGGGTCGACATCACGGCGCCCTTTCCGCCGGCGCTTCCGCCGTGAACCACACTGAAAACAGCAGGCGCGCCTCGACACCGGCGCCGGTGGCGGCGCGGTGGATGCCCAGTTCGTCGAGCGACAGGCCTGGAATGGCCTGGGCCGTGCGCAGGAAACGGCGCACCTGCGGATAGGTGCCGGTCGCCGGCATCTGCACTTGCCAGCGGCCGACGCGGCCCGTTTCCTGGCGTCGGTAATCGGCCTGCGCGATCGTCAGTCCATTTTCCGCCGCGAGGACGAACAGGCGCTGCACCGCCGCATCGGCACGCGCCGCCGGTGGCAGTGCGCCGTGCGGCGCGCTATGCGACGCGCTATGCGGCGCGCTTGCCTGCGCTGCCTGTATGCGCGGTTGTTCGCTCGCCTGCACCGACAGGGCCTCGCGCAAGGTGGCTTCCTGCACCGGGAGCCACCTTGCGCGAGGCCAGCAGTGCGCCCAGCAGCAGGACGACGCCGGGCAGCATCCACAGCCCATGGCGCACCGCCAGTATCTCAAGGCGCCATCGCATTGCGTTCAACTGCGTCATGGGGCGCTCCGCGGCTCGGCATCTGGCAGGCGGTAAGGCGCCGCCAGCTGCGCTTCGTAATGAAAGTTGACGCCGCCTTCGGCCGCCGCTTCGTGACGCATCAGGCTCAGACGCGCAAACACCGGGCTGCCCCGCAGCGTGCGCAAGTAGTCCTGCAGCGCCGGCACGTCGGCCATATTGGCCTGGACCTTCACGACACCACGCGCCAGATCCGGCTCGAACGATTGCAGGTGCGCCTGCGGCACCCGTTCAAAAGCGCGGAAAATGTCTTCCCAGGGCTGCGCGCGCTGCAGCATCGACTGGCGCAGCAGCTGCGCTTCTTCGGCCAGCGGCTGCATGCGGCTGCGCTCGGAGCGCGCGCGCTGCTCGCTGGCGTCCAGGCGCGCGGCTTGCGCCACCCGCGCCTGTTCCAGGCCGCGCCGCACCTGCAGCGCGCGTTCAACGGCAAGAAAGCCAAGAACGCACGCCAGCAGCGTGAAAGCGATGCCCAGTTGGGTGCCGCGCATGCGCCAGTCCCAGCGCCACACGCTGCGCCGGTCGGCAAAATCGATCATCATCGGCTTCATGCGGCCACCTCCAGCCGGGTCCAGCCGGCTGGCATGGCGGGGCCGGACCAGAAGCGCCGGGCCGGCATGGACGTACCGAGGCGCGCCAGTTCCAGCGCCAGCAATCCGTCGACGTCCTGGCCCGGCTGCTGGCGCACCAGTTGCAACCGCGCTGCGCGCCAGACCAGCAGGTTGACCACGCCGTCGGCAGCGGCGCACCACACGCCATCGGCGGGCAGCGCCGCGCAGTGGCGGTTCCAGTCCTGCAGCAGCGCCGGCAGCACGCGCGCCAGCGAAAAGCCGGCCAGCGCCTGGCGCAGGCTGCGCGGAATCGCACAGGCCAGCATCGGCGCGTCGGCCTGCCAGTCGGCTTGCAGGAGCCAGTCGGCTGGCCCCTGCCCGTACAAGGTTTCGAAGCGGGCGTCGAGCAGCAGGCGGCAATCGCGCAGGCCGGAAATGCCGGCCGGCGCTTCCAGCAAGAAGGTGCGGCTCCAGCAATCGGCCACGCGCACCGACAGGCGCGCGCGCGCCGGCAGCAATTGTGCCAGCTCGGCTTTCATCGCGGCCCAGTCGCCGCCAGCCGCCTTGAGCGTGCCGCGTTGCGCGCCGCGCCGTAGCGCAATGGTGTGGGCGCCGATATCGACGCCGATGTTTTCAGCCTGCCAGCGTGACACGTTTTACTTCCTCCAGAGTGGTTTCACCGCTGGCCACCAGTGCCAGCGCATCGTCGAACAAGCTGCGCATGCCGCCGGCGCGCGCCAGTTCCTTGATCTGGCGCAGCGGGCGCCGTTCGATCACCAGTTCGGCCAGCGCATCGTCGAGAATCAGGATTTCGGCCACCGCGCGCCGCCCCTTGTAGCCGGTCCCACGGCATTCGCCGCAGCCAACGCCGCGCCGGAAGTTGTAGTGCGAGACGGACGCGCGCGTCAGGCCGCTGCGCAGCAGTTCCTCGGCGTCCGGCGTATAGGGCGCGCTGCACTGGCGGCACGACAGGCGCACCAGGCGTTGCGCGATCACGCCGTTCAAGGCCGACACAAACGAATACGGGTCGATCCCCATGTGGGCAAAGCGGCCGAACACGTCGAACACATTGTTGGCGTGGACGGTGGAGAGCACCAGGTGGCCAGTGAGGGCCGACTGCACCGCGATCTCGCCGGTTTCCTTGTCGCGGATCTCGCCGACCATGATGATGTCAGGGTCGTGCCGCAGGATTGAGCGCAGCCCGCGCGCGAACGACAGGCCCTTCTTGTCGTTGACGGGAATCTGCAAGATGCCGGGCAGCTGATACTCGACCGGGTCTTCGATGGTGATGATTTTTTCGTGGCCGCTGTTGATTTCGGTGATGGCGCCGTACAGGGTGGTGGTCTTGCCCGAACCGGTCGGCCCAGTCACCAGCACCATGCCGTACGGTTCCGAGACCATGCGCCGCATGGTGGCCAGGTGGTCGGCCGCGAAACCCGGCGAATCGAGCGTCAGCGTGCCGTGCGCGCTGATCATCGACTGCTTGTCGAGAATGCGGATGACGGCGTCTTCGCCGTGCACGCTCGGCATGATCGAGACGCGCAGGTCGATTTCGCGGCCATGCGCCTCGACCCGGAAGCTGCCGTCCTGCGGCACGCGGCGTTCGGCGATATCGAGTTCGGCCAGCACCTTGATGCGCGAGATGGCTTGCTCCGCAAGCGCGCCGCCGGCCACCTGCGCAGCCTGATCGAGCACGCCGTCGATGCGGTATTTGGTCAGCATGCCGCCAGGCGTGCTCTCGAAGTGGATGTCCGAGACGCCGGATTTGAGCGCATCGTACAGGGTGGAGTTGACCAGCTTGACGGCGGGGCTGCCGGCGTCGCCGAGCGAGGCGTAGCTCAGGCTCTCCATCAGGCGCGCGGAATCGCCCTCGCCTGCCTCGCCGGTCACCAGCGAGTCGACCGAGCGTACCGTTTCCTCCTGCTTGGACAGGTAGGCGTGCAGGTCGGCCGGCAGCGCCAGGCGCCAGCGCACCGGAGCCCCGGCCAGCGTTTCGACCCACACCTGCAGGTCTTGCGCGTACGGATCGCACAGCACCGCGCACAGGCCGCCGGCGTCGCGCAGCAGCACGCACTGGCGCTGCTGGGCGCGCGCCAGCGGCAAGCGCTCGAACAGCGGCGCGCAGGCCAGCATGGCGGCCATGTCGATGGCGGGCAGGCGAAACGCGTCGGCCGCCTGGGCCAGCAGCAGGCGCGGTTCGGACTGCGTCAGCGCTTCGAGTTCGGCGAAAAAGGCGCGGCCCGAGCGTTGCGCGTTGTGATGCGCCGTGCGCAGGGACTCCATCATGGGCGCCATCTCCATCGGGTTCATTGCAGGGTACCTGCCAGGTCGAAAATCGGCATGTACAGCAGCACCACGATCGCGCCGATGACGACGCCGATGGCCGCCATCAGTACCGGCTCGAAGGTCTTGCTGAATTTTTCGATCCACAGCGTGGTCTCGGCGTCGTAGAACAGCGCGGCGCGCGTGAGCATCAGCCCCAGTTGGCCGGAGCGTTCGCCCACGCGCAGCATGCGCAGCGCGATCGGCGTGGTCAGGCCGTTCTGTTCGAGCGACTCGGAAAAGCTGCCGCCCTGCGCGATGGCGTGGCGCGCCGCCGCGAGCGCGCCGCGCCGCGCCGGCGAAATGGCCCCGCTGACCATCTCCAGCGCCGACACCACGGCGATGCCGCCTTCGAGCAGCATGCCGAGGGTGAGGTACAGGCGCGCCAGCTCCAGGATGTGCATGCGCTGCGATACGCCCGGCAGGCGCGAGAACAGGCGCATCAACTCGCCCGAACGGTGCAGGCGGCGCAGCCAGATGAACAGCCCCGCGCCGATGCCGGCCATGGTGAGCATGATCGCCATGCCATGGCCGGCGACGGCGGCGCCCCACTTGATCAGCCACTGCGACAGCATCGGCAGTTCGCGCCCGCTGCCCTGGTAGACTGCCGAGAATTTGGGCACCACGTACCCGAGCAGGAACATGCTGACGGCGCTGCCGACCGTGAGCAGGATTACCGGGTAAATGGAGGCGCTGACCAGGCGGTTACGCACGCCATCGACGCGCACCTGGTATTCGATATAGCGGGTCAGCGCCCGCGGCAGGTCGCTGGTGCGCTCGGCCGCCTTGACGATGCCGCCGAACAGCGGCGGGAACGATGCCGGTTCGGCCGCAACCGCCACCGAAAAGCGCAGGCCGTCGCGCATGCGCGCCAGCAGGCGGGCCAGCAGTGCGCCGGTATCGGTGTGGGACTCCTTTTCGCTGAGCGCTTCCAGGCTTTCGACCAGGCCCAGGCCCGCTTCGAGCAGGGCAAGCAGCTCCTGGGTGAACAGCACGAGGGAAAAGGTTTTGCCGCGACGCTGGGCGCTGACCGCCACCGGCCGCACTTCGAGGACGGTCAGGCGCCGTTCGACGGCGGCGCGCGATGCCGCGCTGGCATCGCTGGCGTCCAGTTCCAGCATCTGGACCCGGTTGTCGGGCCCTACAGCACGAATCGCGAAGCGCACGGGCGGATCAGCGCGTGACGCCGGCGACAAGGCCGCGCAACTGCCGGCGTGGAATTGAATTCATGCTGCCCCTGCTTTCAAAAATTCCCGGTCGAACAGGCGGTGGTTTGCCACTCTATCAAAGTGCACGCCCACCAGGACATAATCGGCCATACCAGTTAGTGTGAGGCCTGACCAATTCGCATTTTACTACTGTTAATGTCATTTGGATATGTGACTTTAAAGACACGACATCCACAATTTTTTATTGCAATATCGTCCATACTCGTGCCAGATGAACGCGACGGGAGGGCGTTGTTGACGTTACGGAAGCAGAAAAATACCACCGCTTGACCCATTCATAACCACGTGGCTATAATTAAACCCATAGCCAACTAGTTATGGATTCTGTATGCAAAATAATGTGCGTGAGGTGCTGTTCAGAACGCTAGCGGATCCGACCCGCAGGGCCATCTTCGAGAGGCTGTGCCGGGACGGCGAGCTGACCGTCGGTGCACTGACGGCGCAGGCGGGGATCTCCCAGCCGGCCGTGTCGAAGCACCTGAAGAATCTGAAAGAAGCAGGCCTGGTCCGCGACCGGCCCGCAGGACGCCAGACGCACTTCAGCGCACAGCCGCAGGCACTGGCTCCCTTGCTGGACTGGACGGCCCAGATGACGGCTTTCTGGGAAAACCGCTTTGACTCTCTCGATGACCTTTTGAAAAGGATGGACCAATGAACGACGCCTCGCCCCATACCCGCACCGTTGTCGTTGAACGCGACTTTCCGCACCCGGCCGAAAAGATCTGGCGCGCGCTCACCCAGCCGCACCTGATCGAAGCCTGGCTGATGAAGAGCGATTTCGCCCCCGTGCCCGGTCACCGCTTCAGTTTCAACGCGGACTGGGGTTCGGTGGCGTGCGAAGTCATCGTCATCGAAGCAAACAGTTCCCTGTCGTACAGCTGGTCCGCCATGGGACTGGAAAGCGTGGTGACCTGGACGCTGCGCCCCACGGACAGCGGAACGCATTTGCGCATGGAACAGAGCGGCTTCCGTCCGGAGCAGGAGCAGGCCTACCTCGGTGCGCAATACGGCTGGCCGAAGTTCATGGCGGAACTGGAGAATGTGCTGTCCAGGGAAGACTGATTAACCGGAGAGACGAGGAGGAAGTCGGCGATGAATCAAGAAACCGGCACCAATCCGAAGGTCGACGCGATGCTGCAAGGGGCGCCCAGCTGGCGCGACGAGTTCGCGCTATTGCGCTCGATCGCGCTCGGCTGCGGCCTGACGGAGGAATTGAAGTGGGGCCAGCCCTGCTACGCGCATGAGGGCAAGAATATCGTCCTCATCCACGGCTTCAAGGAATACTGCGCCCTTCTGTTCTTCAAGGGCGCGCTGCTCGCCGATCCCAAGGGCATGCTGGTCATGCAGACCGAGAACGTGCAGTCCGCGCGCCAGGCCAGGTTCACCGGCCTTGCGCAGATCACGCGGCAGCGCAAGGCCTTGACGGCCTGCATCCTCGATGCGATCGAGGTGGAACGCGCGGGCCTGAAGGTCGCCTTGAGGGAGACGTCCGAGTTTCCGACGCCGGAAGAGTTTCAAGTCAGGCTGGCCCAGCTGCCAGCGCTCAGGACTGCCTTCGACGCATTGACACCCGGCCGCCAACGCGCCTACCTGCTTCATTTTGCCGGCGCCAAGCAGTCTAAAACTCGAGCGTCACGGGTGGAAAACTGTATCCCGCTGATCCTCGATGGCATGGGACTGAACGACCGGTAAGCGATGCGCTCGCCACGGCCCGTGTTACCAGGGATTTTTCAGCGCGAGATCGACAACCCGGCCGCGGGGCGAGTGCCTGGTCAAACCAGTTGCCATTGGATCCCTTTATACAATTTGGTGTCCTTCAACAATCTGACGACCGTCGCCGACGACTGCTGTGGCTGCGGAATCAAAAGAATAAATACGGCGAAAGATTGGCCATGTTGCGCGCATCGTCGATGCCCCGGTGCGGCTGGCCTTCAAACTCAAGACCAACTTTGGCGAGCGCCTGCTCGAGTCCACACGGCTTTCGCATGCTCAAGTTGTCGGCGAAACGCTTCTTGATGTTGATGTGATCCTCGCTAAACGGATAGCGAATTTCATGGTACCCGCAGTCTTGCCGCAACTGGTGCTTGTCGTAGTCGCCCCAACTGCAAAAAATCGGATTATCGAATGAATCTATCCACGTGGAGAAGCGCCCCATCACCGCGCCAAAGGAATCGGCGCTGTCGACCTTTTGCTGCGAGATGTTTGTCAGCTGCTTGCAAAAGGCAGTCAGTTGCGCGTGGCGAACTGGTTTGACGAACGCCTGGAACTGTCCATACGTGGAGGGGCCATCGCCGTACAAAGCAACCGCACCGATCTCGATGATCTCCATTTCATCTCTCGCAACCTGCCCTTCGTTGCAGCAGGTCGCCTCGAAATCGACAATGATGCAAGTCACAAATCCCCTATCGATTAAAGTATGAACCGTCAAAGCGCACACAGAAAAAGCCGTCCCATCGATTCCAACGCCAGCACGTTCGCTTGCACGCCTTTTTGCCTGGTCCCGGAAACCGCTACGCACCTCGCCGAACCGCAGCTTGTTGCCAGGGAAGCGATCAGAAGTAATACCCCGCTTGAAGATTGATGCGATGCGAAAAGCTGTCATGAAGCGGCGACGCTGCCGCAAATCCGCCAAAATCTGCCGACATATATGGCTGGTGCTTCGCGAGCATGAAGTCGGCATAGAAGAACCATTTACCTGAGGAAAAACTCAGCCCAGTCACATTTTGCAGCGAGCCCTTGAAGCCGCCGCTCTTCTTCTTCAGTGCGCTATAGTCGTTATAGAGTTTGAAGCCGGTGAACGGGCCCACGCTGCCGGCGATGTCGTAACTCACGTTGGTTACGTACACAATCCCCTTCGCTGCCACCGGATACGGGTAGCCGAAGGCACCCAGCATCACAAAGCTGTTCGGGTCAAGCCCTCCGAACGTCTCTCCAGGCAGGTGCCGCGTGGCATTGTTGTAATACAGCGCCTCGGCCATCAGCGTCCACGGCCCATGACTGCCTTTGGCATGAATCGCTGCCGCGCTGCGCCGGCTCCGGGCACCGGTATTGCTGCGGATCGCGCCGCTCAGGATGGAAAGGCCAAGTTCTGTGTTCGCCTGCCCCCCCACCTGCCAGGCCGCGCGCGCGACCAGGGTGTCGCGCTCGAGGTCACCTTGTCCCGTCCCGTAACCTTGCTTGTCATCGTCCGGCACGATGTTGAAGGAATACCGGTTCGAGGCGCGCGCGGTGTTACCGCCTCCACCGTACGCGCCGCCATCGCGTGGAAAGTAGGCGAGTCGCCATTCCACCGGGCCGCTGCGCCACGCATAGTTGAGCCCCAAGTTGTAAGTATCCTCGTAGCCGAGATAGTAGGCGATCGATTCGAAGAAGTTGTTGGAAGCGAAGGGGAGCAGGCCGAACGGCAGCTTGTCGAGACCGACGTGCAATTCGCTCTTGTCGCCAGAGCGCACTCCCGCCCAGCCATGATGCAGGAAATGATTGGTGTACCCACCCTGGCCGGCAGGAAAGCGGTTGTAGCGATATTGGGCGGACCCGATCAGGTATCCGTCGTCGTATTTCACGTCCAGGCGCACTGTATCGAGGCCGACGAATCCGTGCGGATGCTCGGGCTGCCAGCTCTTGTAGACGTAGTTGAAGCGTACCGCTCCTCCGATATCGAGTGGCGACGCCGGCGTATCAGCGGCGCCGGCGAAGCCGGTGCCGGCGAGCAGCAGGCCGCCGCACAGATAGTTGCGCAGTGTGCGTAGCGGCGGGAGTGTCAGGTGCGCTGTGGTGCTATGGCTCATGCGGAGGCTCTCGCTGGATAGGAAGATGAACGGTGAATCGGCTGCCCTTGCCCGGTTCGCTGTGGACGTCGATGCGGCCGCCGTGGCTTTTCACGATCCCGTACGAGACCGACAGGCCCAGGCCGGTTCCGATGCCGATGGGCTTGGTCGTAAAGAAGGGGTCGAAAATGCGATGGATGGTCTCGGCGTCCATGCCGGCGCCGGTGTCGCCGATTTCGATCCAAATCCATTGCCCGGCCCGGCCGGTGCGTATCGTGATCACGCCCCTGTCGGCGATCGCATGGGCGGCATTGACGAGCAGGTTCATGAAAACCTGGTTGAGCTGGGAGGCGATGCACTCGACGGGGGGCAAGTCGCCGTACTCCTTGACGACGTCGGCCTTGTTCTTGATCTCGCTGCTGACAATGCGCAGGGTGCTGTCCAGGCCCTGATGCAAGTCGGCGAAGGTGGTGTCGGCATTGTCGGCGTGCGAGAAGTCCTTGAGCGACTGGACAATGTCTTTCACGCGCTGCAGGCCGTCGCGCGACTCGCTCATCAGTGTCGCGAAATCGTGGCGGATGAAGTCGACCTCGGCCGCTTCGTTCAGTTCCGCCATGCGCGCCGCGACCGCATGCGTGGCGCTGGCCGCTTGCTGGAAGTCGTCGATCACGCCGAACAAGGTCGTGACGTAGGTTTGCAGGCTCCCCAAGTTGCAGTTGACGAAGCCGATCGGGTTGTTGATCTCGTGAGCGACGCCAGCGGCGAGCTGTCCGATCGCCGCCATCTTTTCGGCCTGGAGAAGGCGATCGTTGGTTTCTTGCAGCAGCGCGTTCTGGGCCGAGAGCTGCCTGTGCATCTCGCGCAGGGCCAGGTGTGTGTTGATGCGCGCCAGCACTTCCGTGAGGCGGATCGGCTTGGTCACGTAGTCGACACCTCCCGCCTCGAAGGCTGCCACCACGTTGTCGCTGTCGGTCATGGCGGTCATGAAGATAACGGGAATCCGGGCCGTCTCGCTGTCCTGCTTCAGCCTGCGGCAAGTCTCCAGGCCATCGATGCCGGGCATCATCACGTCAAGCAAGACCAGGTCCGGCTGAACCAGGCGGCAGCGCTCCAGCCCTTCTTCGCCATCGCGGGCGACCAGCACCCGGAATTGTTTCTCTTCGAGGAACTCGACGAGCACGCCGATATTGGCGGGAACATCGTCAACGATGAGGATGGTCTGTCTTTCATGCTTCATGCGTCATTTTCCACGTAGTGCAGAGCCAGTTCGACCAGCGCTTTGGACTGGTATTCCCTGGCCAATTGGCGCAAGGTCCGGGCGAATGCAGCATGCCGCATATCGGCACTTTCGATTTCGTCGGCCAATTCGCGGATGGCACGCATGTCGCCCTCGCGCGCCAGACGGGACAGCTGCTGCAGCTGGGCGCGGGGGGGCGGCGTCAGCTCGCTTGCGACGGCGGCGCTGTCCGTTGTCACGGCTTCCTCTTCATAACAGAGCGTCGCCCCGAGCAGGCGGCCCAAGGTCTCCAGCAAGCCATTCTGATGCACCGGCTTGGTCATGAAGGCGTCGACGCCGGCGACCCGGCTGTTGTCCTGGTCTGCCTCGGTGACGCTGGCCGAAATGGCAATGATCGGCAGCGCCGCCCCACCCGCCAGCCGGCGAATCTGCAAGGTCGCCTCGATGCCGTCCATCACGGGCATGACGATGTCCATCAGAACGGCATGCGGAGGGCGCGCGCGCACGCTGTCGAGCGCTTCCTGGCCATTACAGGCGAACTCGATGCCAAAGCCCATGCTGGTCAGCAGGTCGCCCAGCATATTCCGGTTGGCCGCGACGTCGTCGACAATCAGTATGGTCTTGCGCTCGCCCAGGTAGCCGATGACGTCGCGCTCGGCCGCCGGCGGCGCCGCCGCCGCGGCGGCCGGTTCAACTTCCAGGGTGAACCAGAAACGGCTGCCCATGCCCGCGGCGCTGGCGACCTCGATCTCGCTTCCCATCATGCGCGCCAGTTGCCGGCTGATCGCCAGGCCGAGGCCGGTACCGCCGAGCCGGCGTTGCGCCTCGCCGACCTGTTCGAAAGGCTGGAAAATGCTATCGAGCTGGTCGGCGGACATGCCCACGCCGCTGTCGCTCACTTCAAAGCACAGCGTCAGACGTCCATTGGCGCCGGCCGGGCCGGGGCTCGTCACGCGAAGGCTTACCTGACCCTGATCGGTAAATTTGATCGCATTGCCCAGCAGGTTAAGCAGGATCTGGAGCACACGCTTTTCGTCGAGTAGTACGAGCGGCAAATGGTCAGGGGCGGACACCTCGAAGGACAGGCCTTTCTGCTCGGCGCGCACCTGGATAATTCGCGTGGCGCCGGCGATGAAGGCGGTCAGATCGACCGCGGCGAGCAGGAGTTCAAACTTGCCGGACTCGATCTTGGCGAGGTCGAGCAAATCAGTAATGAGCATGAGCAAGTGTTCGCCGCTTTGCTCGATGGTGTTCAATCCGGCAGCCTGGCGTTCGTCGAGCGCCTTGTTCCGTTTCAGGATCTGGGCATAGCCCAGGATTGCATTGAGCGGCGTGCGCAGCTCGTGCGTCATGCTCGCCAGGAAGGTACTCTTCGCGCTGTTGGCGAACTCGGCCTGCTCTTTGGCAATTTGCAACTGCGCCGTGCGATCACGGACCAGTTCCTCGAGGTGCTCGCGGTGGCGCTGGAGTTCAAGTTCGGCGCGCGTGTGGTATTCGATCTCTTCCTTGAGGGCGATGTTCTTTGCCTCGATTTGAACGAAATAGGCTTGCAGCGCCTGCCGCGTATGCTCCACGCTACGCCCCAGGGCGCCGAGTTCATCGTCCCTTCGCCAGACGAAAGGAAGCGAGAAATCGCCTTGGGCCAGCCGCGCCGACTCCTGCATCAGGCGTTTGATCGGGGCCAGCAGGCGGCGCTGCAGCAGGGCGACGATCATGATCATCGACAGCAAGAGGGCACCGCCCACCGTCAGCGCAAAGTGGCGCCGCTCGTCCGCGATCTCGTCGTCGATCAGGCCGCCGGCCATTTCCAGGTCAACATTGCCGATCACCATGCCGTCGCGCGAGACTGTGCGTATCACGTGGGCGCTGCGTCCGTGCCGGCGCGCCGGATACTCTTTCCACAAGAAATCGCCGGTCTTCTTGTCGCGTACCTTGATGGAGACGATGCGCTCATCCATGAATAGCGAAGCGAGCAAGGGGCGGCCAGAATCGGCATTGACGTTCCACAGGGGTTCCTGCATGCCCAGCGCCAGAATGTCAGTCACGTGGCGATGCTCGAATTTCCAGCGGGTCATCATTGCGTGCTCACGGTTGCGATTGCTGTAAACATTGATCGAGGCGGGGACTAACAGTCCGACCGCGACTGCCAGTACGATTGCAAAACGCAGCTTCAAGGCAAACTTTCGATAAGGGCGTGGTGGCTAGCGGCGTACCGCACCCAAGCTGCGGCCGAGCTGGTCAAAATACCCATTCTCGATTTTCGCAATATCGGTTTGCAGCAGGGCGGCGTCGTAGGATTGCTTTAGTTTCAGGCCCAGCGGCGTGCGCTGGAAGCATACGTGCAAGGTCAGTTCGGCAAGGGGACGCTCGTCGAACACCAACTGTGTGCGTTCCTTGCTCAACGTGGGATCGGACGCGAGAAGATAGCGCAGCACAGCTTTGTCGATCACCACCGCGTGAATCCGGCCGGCCAGCAGCTTCCTCAAGTTGATGATGTCGCTCTCCGATGCGTCGACCGACAACTTGCCGCTCTTGACCATCTGGTCGAACGCGTCGCCGTTCGAGTAGCCCAGGACCACACCAAGCTTGTTGCCCGCCAAATCGTCCAGCACGCGCCAGCGCAGGGGGGCCTCGGCCAGCATCGCCAGGCCCACTGTGCTCTTCCCCATCGGAGTGGAAAAATGACATTGGCGGGCCCGTTCAGCCGTATGATAGGCGGGGAAGTAGCCGACGAAATCGGGATCGCTGCCGCCGGCCTGCATGGCGCGCTTCCAGGGAAAGTAGTCGATCCTGATGCCATAACCGAAGCGCGCAGCGACTGCCTTGGCCACTGCCCCGGACAGGCCGCCATCGGGAAGACCGCGGCCGACGTAAGGCAACCATTCCAGGCTAGCAAGGTGCAGCGTCGGCGTTTCGGCGCGCGCCGGCTGAGGCGGCCCGGCAAGGGCGCCGCAGACCAGCAGCAGCGAGCCTATGCATTTCATCTTGCCCCCCTCAATCGAATGAAACCAGTGTACCGCCGAATTGTGACGCGAGAGCATATCCGTTGTCGCGCGCTAACAAATTATTTACAAGGTGAGCGCGGCGTGACC
>NZ_JAQOZV010000071.1:0-32719 GCF_030348125.1 Massilia sp. DJPM01 | reverse complement strand
AGCGGCACACCATCTATTACTGCCTCCACCGATACGCCAGATTTGATCATCTTGGCCAGTGCGATGTCGTTACCTTCCTCAACAAGGGCGTATAGTCGTTCGCTTTCTGACAGCTCCAGCTTCGGAAATGCCTTGGCCGTTATATGCTTGCCTAGATGGTAGTGGTTGGTGGCCGATTCCCCAACTTGACTATTGAACACACTTACACGCAGGTACTCTACGCCTGCAGCGTGCAATGCGACGATCTGCGAGTACTCCATATCGTCACTCGTTGACGTATCGATTATGCAGCGCAGCGTGGCTCCTCGTACCGAAGCGGACAGTATAAAGGGGCTGTCCCAACCTTCGAAAATCGTATCAAGCGGTGCCGGCCAGCTACGGGAGTCAGTGACGGTGCTAGCGGCTTGCAACTTATCGTGTAGAGCGGAGAGCGCTGCATCATCGCCGATGCAGGTCAGGGTGAAAGTATTGGCAGACATGCGGCACCCTTGAGCGCTGTTAAGATGCGACGATTCTAACAGGGGTGCTACTTCAGAAAGTGGACATTCGTGATCGGAGACTCCAAGGGGAAAACCGGGCGTGCCGACATCGCCCAGGGCCTGATCAACAAGCTCTACGGCATCGAGCGCGAGCTCAATGCGGCCAGCGACGACGTCCGGCAGGCCGGGCGGCAACAGCACAGCGTGCCGCTGCTGGCGCAGCTGCGCGCCTGGCTGGAGAAAACCCAGCCCCAGGTCACCGCCAGCAACGCCCTGGGCAAGGCGCTGGGCTACCTGGCCAGCAACTGGAGCCGTCTGGAGCGCTACGTCGAAGCCGGTTTTTTACCCATCGACAACAACGCCGCCGAGCGGACCATCCGGCCCTTCGTCATCGGCCGCAAGAACTGGCTGTTTAGCGACAGGCCCCGGGGCGCCACCGCCAGCGCCCAGCTCTACAGCCTGGTCGAAACCGCCAAGGCCAACGGCCAGGAGCCCTACGCCTGGCTGCGCCATGTGCTCGAACGCCTGCCCCAGGCCACGACCGTCGAGGATTACGAGGCACTGTTGCCATAGAATTGGGGTTTGAGGTGCAGTGGAACAGAAAACCGAGTTAAGCGTTTGGCACCTGATTATCAACCCGGTGCGCGACACTGGTTCTGTCGCGTTGTTGATCAAACGGCGGAATTTTCCGGGAACGGCACAGTGCCCCTTAAACTGGACGGACCATTCCTGCCAAGTCATAAAATTGGTCGGCGAACGACCCTATATCCACGCCGTCGATCGCGAACTGGTTCTTGCGGATCATGTGCATGAGCTCGATGCCGGCGAGCACGGAGCCGGCGGCGCGAAATGATTTGAAGTTGAGCATGGGCCTGGTCACCCGCTTGATGGCGCGGTGGTCCTGCTCGACGATGTTGTTGAGGTATTTGACTTGGCGTACCATGATCGGGACGTCGCGACCAGCGTTGACCTCGTCGATCGCCGCCTTGTTGGATCCATGCGCCAGCTGCCGCCGACCGGGCGCTTGTGTTTCCGGGCCATCTTCTCGATGAGCGGCAGGAAACGAAGCGCCCAACGGTTGATCGATGAATGGTCGACCGACACGCCGCGCTCTTCCATCATCTCCTCGAGATGCCAGTAGCTCAGCGGGTAGGCCACATACCAGCGGATGCAGACCAAGATGACGTCGATCGGAAAACGCATTCCTTTGAAATTAAACATGTCGAGTCGTCCTGGGTTCGGGCGCAGCAGTTTACCCGATTACCCGTCGGCCTTCGCTAATGCGACAGAACCCGCGCAGGTCCGGCACGATGCTGCGGTAACCAGCGCCAGCGAGCGCATCGATTTGCCGACGCCATCCTCGATGCGTATCCGGGAAGCCACGCAGCAGGAGCACGGGCCGCCCCTCCCCTTCGGTGACGACATGCATGGCAATTCCATTGACGGTCACTGTCTGTTCCATCGATGCTGCGTGCCTTGCCCATAAAAAAAGCCGGGTCATGCGACCCGGCTTCGTGTTCCTGCATCTCAAGCAATCATACGGATTTTTTCTTTGCTCCGACTGACGCCAGCGCCGCACCGATTTCGCCCACAATGCCGCGCCGGAACAGCAAGACACAGGCAATGAAGATCAATCCGGTGACCATGCCCACCGATTCGCCCAGGGTGTTGAACCACTCGACGCCGGTTTGGGTTGCCAGGAAGTTGCCCATATCGCCCAGCTTGTTTTCCAGGGTGATGATGATGAAGGCGCCGAGGATCGGTCCCGACAGCGTTCCCATGCCGCCCACCAGCGTCATCAGGATCACCAGGCCCGACATGGCCCAGTGCACGTCGGTCAGCGTCTCGAAGCCCAGCACCAGCGTCTTGGTGGCGCCCGCCAGGCCTGCCAGCGATGCAGACAGGATGAACGCGACCAGCTTGTACCTGTCGACGTCGTAGCCGAGCGAAATGGCGCGTGGCTCGTTTTCCTTGATCGCCTTGAGCACCTGGCCGAACGGCGAATGCACCGTGCGCACGATCAAGGCAAAGCCCGCCACCGCGATGGCCAGCACGACGAAGTACAGGGTCAGGTCGTTGCCCAGGTCGATCACGCCGAACAGCTTTCCACGTGGAACTCCCTGCAAGCCATCTTCCCCGTGCGTGAACGGGGCGCGCAGGGCGGCGAAATACACCATCTGCGCCAGCGCCAGGGTGATCATGGAAAAGTAAATCCCCTGGCGGCGGATTGCCAGTGCGCCCATCACCAGCCCGACCAGCGCGCTGGCGGCCACACCGAGCAGGATGCCAACTTCGGTCGGCAAGCCGAGCACGGTCAGCGCATGGCCGGTCACATAGCCGGCCGAGCCGAAGAAAGCGGCATGGCCGAAGGACAGCAGGCCCGTGTAACCGATCAGCAAGTTGAAGGCGCAGGCGAACAGCCCGAAGCACAGCAACTTCATCAGGAACACGGGATAACCGATAAAGGGCGCCGCCAGTGCGACCAGCAAGGCGATGCCGTAAGCGATGTTCTTGTTCATCAATGGCTCCAGTTCTCGGTTACTTTTCTTTGCCGAACAGGCCGGCGGGGCGGAGCAGCAAGACCACGACCATGACCACGAACACCACCACTTCCGAGCCTTCCGGATAGAAGACGCGGGTCAGGCCCTCGATCACGCCCAGGCCGAGGCCGGTGATGATGGAACCCATGATCGATCCCATGCCGCCGATCACCACCACCGCGAACACGACGATGATGAGGTTCGAGCCCATCAGTGGCGTGACGTTGATGATGGGCGCCGCCAGCACGCCGGCGAAACCGGCCAGGGCGACGCCGAAGCCATAAGTCAGGGTGACCATCAGCGGCACGTTGATGCCGAAGGCTTCGACCAGTTTCGGGTTCTCGGTCCCGGCCCGCAGATAGGCGCCGAGCTTGGTTTTTTCGATGACGAACCAGGTCAGCAGGCAGATCGTGAGCGAGGCGAACACCACCCACAGGCGGTAGTTCGGCAATTCCATGAAGCCCAGGTCGGTCCGGCCCTGCAGCAGCGCCGGGACGTCGACCGACTGGCCGGAGTTGCCGAAGAAGGAGCGGAACACGCCTTCGAGCAGCAAGGTGATGCCAAAGGTGAGCAGCAGGCCGTACAGGTGGTCAAGCTTGTAGAGCCAGCGCAGCATGGTCTTTTCGACGATGATGCCGAACACGCCGACCAGCAGGGGCGCCAGCGCCAGCATCGCCCAGTAGCTCAGGCCGAAGGTGGTGACGCCGATGTAGGCCGCGAAGGCGCCCATCATGTAGAGGGCGCCGTGGGAGAAGTTGATGACATTAAGCAGGCCGAAGATGACGGCCAGGCCAAGCGAGAGCATGGCGTAGAAAGAGCCGTTGACCAGGCCGAGCAAGAGCTGGCTGACCATGGCTTGCAGGGGAACGCCGAATATTTCCATGGCATCTCAGTTCATAAAATGGGACCGGGCGGGCCGGTGAGATCCGTCGTTCCCGCGCCAGGGCGGCACTCGGCGGGAACGACGGAGGAGGCGCAAAACGACGGGCTACGGAGAGCGCCGGTGGATTGTCAAAAGCGACCTAACTTACTTCCACAACGCGCACTTCGTTTCCGCCTTGGTCGTGTACGCCTGCGCGCCAGGAATGGTCGCGACGACCTTGTAGTAATCCCACGGATACTTCGACTCCGCCTGCTTCTTCACTTCCATGAGGTACATATCGTGCACCATGCGGCCATCCGCACGAATCTCGCCGCCCTTGGTGAACATGTCGTTGATCTTGGTCTTCTTCAACTGCGCCATGACCTTCTCGCTGTCGTCGGTCCCGATCGCCTTGACCGCGTTCAGGTAGTTGGTCGCGGCCGAGTAATCGGCGGCTTGCAGCATCGATGGGAACTTCTTCATCTTGGCAAAGTAGCGCTTCGACCAGGCCCGGCTTTCCGGACTCTGATCCCAGTACCAGCCATCGGTCAGGTACATGCCCTGGGTCAGGTTCAATCCCAGGGTGTGGATATCATTGATGAACACCAGCAAACCGGCCAGCTTCATCGACTTGCCAACACCAAACTCGTTGGCTGCCTTGACCGCATTGATCATGTCGCCGCCGGCATTGGCCAGACCCAGAATCTGCGCTTTCGACCCCTGCGCCTTGAGCAGGAAGGACGAGAAATCCGACGCCGACAGCGGATGCTTGGAGGTGCCCGCCACCGTGCCGCCGGCCGCCTTGATCACGTCCGTCGTATCTTTCTCCAGCGACTGGCCGAAGGCATAATCGGCGGTCAGGAAATACCAGGACTTGCCGCCCTGCTTCACAATCGCGCCACCTGTTCCACGTGCCAAGGCCACCGTGTCGTAAGCGTAGTGCACGGTGAAGGGCGAGCACTCTTCATTGGTCAGGCGGGCGGAGCCGGCGCCGATCGAGATGAAGACCTTTTTCTTTTCGGACGCGATCTTGGCCATGGCCAGGTTGGCGCCCGAATTGGTGCCGCCGATCAGCATGTCGACACCCTGCTGGTCGAACCATTCGCGCGCCTTGCTGGCGGCGATATCGGCCTTGTTCTGGTGGTCGGCGAAGACGAATTCGATCTTCTTGCCGTTGATGTTGCCGCCCAGGTCGGCAATCGCCATCTTGACCGCTTCCGCACCACCGGCGCCATCGACGTCGGCGTACACGCCGGACACGTCGGTGAGCATGCCGATCTTGATGGTGTCGTTCGATACTTGCGCCTGTGCCGGAAGGACCAAGCCGAGGCAGGCTGCGCTGGCTGCTAAAGCAATGATGTTACGTTTCATATTGTCTCCATTGAGGATATAGGTATGGGTCTGGCTGTTGGGCTGTCGCTATCCTGCTATACGCCCAGCAGCTCGGTCAGGACCGGCATCTTGGCGCTCAGTTCCGACGAAGCAAAGGTCTCCACGATCTGACCATGCTCCACCACGTAAAACCGGTCCGCCAGCGGTGCGGCGAAGCGGAAATTCTGTTCCACCATGACGATGGTGTAGCCCTTGGCCTTGAGCGTGGTAATCATGCGCGCGAGGCCTTGCACGATCACCGGCGCCAGGCCTTCGGATATTTCATCGAGCAGCAACAGGCGCGCGCCGGTGCGCAGGATGCGCGCCACCGCCAGCATCTGCTGCTCGCCGCCGGACAAACGCGTGCCCTGGCTGTTTTTGCGTTCCAGCAAATTCGGGAACATCTCGTAGATCTCGGCCACCGACATGCCGGGCTCGCTGCCAGCCAGCTGCGGCGGCAGCATCAGGTTTTCCTCGGTCGACAGCGAGGAAAAAATCCCCCGCTCTTCCGGGCAATAGCCGATGCCCAGGTGGGCGATCTTGTGCGTCGGCAGGCCGATCGCTTCGATGCCGTTGACCTTGATCGACCCGGTGCGCGCCCCGGTCAAGCCCATGATCGCGCGCAGGGTAGTGGTGCGCCCGGCGCCGTTGCGGCCCAGCAGGGTGACGACTTCGCCCTTCTCGACCCGCAAATTGACGTTGTGGAGGATGTGCGATTCGCCGTACCAGGCTTGCAGGTTCGATATTTCGAGCGCCGCGGTCATCAGTGCGCTCCTTCGAGTTCGGCGCTGGTCGTGCCCATATAGGCTTCCATCACCTGCGGATTGGTCGACACCTCGGCATAACTGCCTTCGGCCAGCAGCGCTCCCCTTTGCAGCACGGTGATCTTGTCGCAGATGCCGGACACCACGTTCATATTGTGTTCCACCATCAGGATCGTGCGGCCGGCCGACACCTTTTTGATCAGCTCGGTAACGCGGTGCACATCTTCGTGGCCCATGCCCTGGGTCGGCTCGTCGAGCAGCATCAGCTCGGGCTTCATCGCCAGGGTGGTGGCGATTTCGAGCGCACGCTTGCGTCCGTAGGGCATGTCGACCGTCACGGTATCGGCGAATTCGGTCAGGTCGACTTCGGCCAGCAACGCCATGGCGCGGTCGTCGAGGAGCGAGAGCGAGCGTTCGCTGCGCCAGAAATGGAAGGACGTGCCCAGTTCGCGCTGCAAACCGATGCGCACGTTCTGCAGCACGGTCAGGTGCGGAAACACGGCGGAAATCTGGAACGAACGGATAATGCCCATGCGCGCGATCTGGGCCGGATGGGCGGCGGTGATATCTTTGCCGTTGAACAGGATCTGGCCCGAGGTGGGCACCAGGAATTTGGTCAGCAGATTAAAGCAGGTGGTCTTGCCGGCGCCGTTGGGACCGATCAGCGCGTGGATGTGGCCGCGCTGGACGGTGAGGTTAACATCATTGACCGCAGTAAAGCCCTTGAACTCTTTGGTCAGGTTCTTTGTTTCCAATATGACGTCTGTCATTGTGTCTCCGGTTTATTTTGATACCGCTTTGAAACCTTTTTTATTCGATAATACACACAATGGTTTTTGGTCACAATACAGTATAACTACCATGCTGCAAGCGCTGATGCCTATCAGGCAAGCGACATGGAAGTGCAACTTTGCGGCAAATCCGGGGTCTGACCGGATGGTCTATTTGGCCGCTTGGGCGATCAGTTCGGCCGCGCGTTCGGCAATCATGATGGTGGGACTGTTGGTGTTGCCGGACGTGATCAGCGGCATGACGGAGGCATCAACCACGCGCAGTTTTTGCACGCCGTTCACGCGCAATTGACTGTCGACCACGGCCATCGGATCGCCTGCCCTGCCCATCTTGCAGGTGCCGACCGGATGGAAAATCGTGGTGCCGATCTGGCTGGCCGCCTCGGCCAATTCTTGTTCCGTGCGAAACGCCATGCCCGGCTTGAATTCCTGCGGCGCATAGCGCGCCATGGCCGGTGCGGCCACGATCTTGCGCGTGAGCGTCAGCGCCGCCGCCGCGGTTTTGCGGTCTTGCTCCGTACTCAGGTAATTCGGCGTGATTTTCGGCGCGGCGTAGGAATCGCTTGAGGCAATCCGCACATGCCCGCGCGATGTCGGCCGCAAGTTGCACACGCTCGCCGTGAACGCGGGAAATGGATGCAGGGGATCGCCGAATTTTTCCAGCGACAAAGGCTGGACGTGATATTGCAGGTTCGGCGTGGCCTGGCCCGGATCGGAGCGGGCAAACGCACCCAGTTGCGACGGCGCCATCGACATCGGCCCGCTCTGGAACATCGCGTATTCCATGCCGATCTTCATCTTGCCGAACCAGCTCGCGGCCGTGGTGTTGAGGGTGCGTGCATTGCTGACTTTATAGATCATGCGCAGCTGCAAATGATCCTGCAAGTTATCCCCAACCCCGGGCGCATCGACCTGGACCGCAATGCCGGCATCGCGCAGCAGCGCCGCCGGCCCGACGCCGGACAGTTGCAAAATCTGCGGCGAAGCGACCGCGCCGGCGGTCAGCACGGTCTCGCGCATGGCGGTCGCCGTGAAGGCCGTGCCACCACCGGTAAATTCGACCCCACGGCACACCTTGCCCTGCTCCGTGTCGTCGATGATCAAACGTTCCACGTGGCAGCCAGTCATGATGGTCAGGTTGTCGCGCTTGGCGGCAGGCTTGAGGAAGGCCTTGGCCGTGTTCCAGCGGATGCCGCGCTTCTGGTTGACGTCGAAATAGTTGCAACCTTCATTGTCGCCGCCATTGAAGTCCTCGGTCTTGCGGATCCCGGTTTGTTCGGCGGCATCGCGAAAAGCGTCCAGCAATTGCCATGACAGGCGCTGCTTTTCGACCCGCCATTCGCCGCCGCTGCCATGCAGTTCGCTGGCGCCGCCGTGATAATCCTCACTCTTCTTAAAAAGCGGCAATACCTTATCCCAGCCCCAGCCGGCGTCGCCGGTCAGTTCGGCCCAGCGCTCGTAATCCTGCGACTGGCCGCGCATGTAAATCATGCCGTTGATCGAGGAGCTGCCGCCAAGAACTTTGCCGCGCGGATAAATCAGCGAGCGGCCATTCAGGCCGGCATCCGGTTCGGTCTTGTACATCCAGTCCGTGCGCGGGTTGCCGATGCAGTGCAGATAGCCGACCGGAATGTGGATCCAGACATAGTCGTCGCGCCCGCCCGCTTCGATCAGCAGCACGGTGGTGTCGCGGCGCCGGGTCAGGCGGTTGGCCAGTACGCAGCCGGCGGTGCCGCCGCCGACGATGATGTAGTCGTATTCTCCTGCCGATTCCAAATGCCGCTCCTCGTCTCGTTTTTAGTTTGTACGCATCTCGGCCACCAGCATTTGCATCAGTTTCGCTACCGGCATCGGCCGCGCCCGGCGGATTTCAGCACCCGCCCAGAGCGACATCAGTTCGGTATCGCCGCGTTCGGCTGCGGCTGCGCGTATGCCTGTGGTCAGTGCATTTTGGACAGGATACGCTGGAACTTGCTTTTCGACACTTTCCATCTTGCGCATGAAGGTGTTTTCCAGGCCACGCGCGTAGCGGCCGCTGAAAGCGCGGGTCAGGCGGGTGGGCGTCTCGCGCGCCTCGACCAGCCGCTGTTTGTAGGCGGGGTGGATGCCGGATTCGTCGGTCACCAGGAACGCGCTGCCCATCTGAACCGCCTGCGCACCCAGCGCCAGTGCTTCGGCGATATCGACCCCGGTCATGATGCCGCCGGCGGCGATCATTGGAATCTTGACGGCCTCGGCAACCTGGGGCCAGAGTGCTTTTCCACCCAGGGTGGCGTCTTCCTGCGGGCCAAGAAAGGTGCCGCGATGACCGCCCGACTCGATCCCGGAAGCGATCACGGCATCGGCGCCCACGTTTTCCCAGGCCAATGCTTCCTCCACGGTGGTGACCGTGCCCATGACGTACATGCCGGCGTCATGCAAACGCTCGACCTGGGACGGCGTCAATATGCCGAACGTAAAACTGGCCGCAGCCGGACGCAGGTCGATCAAGGCGTCGAACTGGGCGTTGAAATCGTGGCACCACTGGGCCGGCACGGGTAATTTGTCCCAACCAAGGCTTTCCCAGACCGGGCGCAGCAGCTCAGCGGCGGCGTTGACCTCGTCCGCGCTGGGTGTGGGAGTCTGAAGAACAAACAAATTGAGCAGAAACGGCTGATCGGTCATCGCCCGCAGCCGGCCCACCTCGTCGCGCAGCGCCGCTGGCGATAACAATGATCCCGCCAGGCAACCCAAGCCGCCCGAATTCGACACTGCGGCCACCAATTCGGCCCGGCTGGCGCCCCCAGCCATCGGACCTTGCAGAATCGGAAACTTGAACAACGCGTGCAACTCCATACCACCTCCTGAAAAAGCGCCAAATGACCTGTTGATAACTCTATGGATATCCACAGGCACCGTTTGTGGACAAACGCGACTTTATGCACAAGCCAAAATTTGTCCCAAATTGGTACCAGCCGGATACAGAGCTGATCACCGACTTATACCTCGTGCAAGCTCCTGATTTCGTGCAGGATTTTGCCATTATCCACAGAAATGTGCACCTGTTAACAACTACTACTAAATCTATATTTAACTTTTTTAGGTAAACCATCAAGACCTTTGAAAAACGAAAACCAAAAAAAAGAAGGCCCCCGAAATCAAAAAAATTTCTTTGCTGAACAAAAGTCGAAAGTTTCCAAAAAAAAAGAATCGCCCACAAAAACGTGTGAAGCACTTTTCTGAAGACGAAAAAAAAGCCGCGAACGGCTGAGCTTCCTGGCAGCACTTGTGGACAAGTCGATGGATATCCACAGGATGAGATGTGCAAAACCATCGACTTTGTTCACAGGCAAATTTTTGTCCAACAGTCATCCTTCGAAGATACAGGTCTTTTCCAGCGACTTTTTCGAGACGTAAGCGACTGATCCTGTTGATAAAATCGAACTTATCCACACAAAACCGCCGTTTACTATCACTACTAAATTTGTATACATACTACTTATATAAAACCCTAAACCCCGGCAAAGCGGTGCATAACCTCGAAGTCATCCACAGCTAAGTCCTCCAAAAGCCTCAAAACCCTGAAAAACAAGCGTTGACAGCCTGATCCTGGCAAAAGCGCAGAACCGCCGAAGCGAGCAGAAGCTCCTGAAGGCACCGCCAAGGCCATCGCAGCGCCGTTGGACCGCAAGCCGGGACTGTCTGCAGAAATCGACGCTGGCGGCCTTCTGCGCGCCTTCCGAAGCTTGCAGTGCACGTAGAACGGTTTATCCTTGTGGAAAACTCACGACTTACCCACATGCACGTTCAACAAAAAGGTTCTGCAAAGCATGAATTCAGGCAAAAACATACGTTTAGGCATCATTAGTGCCTTGCACGAAGAACAGGAAGGGCTCGTGGAAGCCATGCAAGGCCCCGCCACGCTCATCCATGGCATGCGCAACTACGCATCAGGACAAGTCGCTGGCATCGACGCTGTGTGCGTCCTGTCGCGGATTGGGAAGGTTGCTGCCGCCATGACCGCGACCACGCTTGTGGAAAAGTACGGAGTTACCCACATCCTCTTCACCGGCGTTGCCGGCGCCGGGGATGCGGGCGTGAAGGTGGGCGACATCGTGGTGGCCGAATCGCTGGTCCAGTACGACATGGATGCCAGCCCGCTGTTTCCGCGTTTCGAGGTGCCGCTGACCGGCTTGTCGCATTTCCAGTCGGATTTGCAGATGAGCCAGCGTGTTGCCAGCGCGGCACTGGATTTCCTCGACAAGGACTTCGAGACGGTGATCGACGAGGTGGAACGCGCCGAATTCGGCCTGGAGCGGCCACGGGTGCACCGCGGCCTGATTGCCAGCGGCGATCAGTTCATCAGCAAACGCGCGCACCTGGCGCAGTTGAACGGGGCGCTGCCAGGCTTGCTGGCGGTGGAAATGGAAGGAGCGGCAGTGGCCCAGGTATGTTTCGAGCTGGGCATTCCGTTTGCGGTGATCCGGACGATTTCGGATAACGCGAATGAAGAGGCGGCGACCGATTTCATGCGTTTCGTGAAATCAGTCGCCTCCCGTTATGCTTTTCATATCGTCACGCGTTTCTGCGCCGACCTGAAAAGCCGTCCGTCTCAAGCCAGCAGGGAGTCGGCCGGGGTGTAGTCGTAGCCGAGCGCCTGGGCAATCGCCGCGTAAGTGACCTTGCCTTTGCAGACATTCAGGCCGTTTTTCAGATGCAGGTCGTCGGCCAGGGCTTTTTTCCAGCCCTTTTCCGCCAGCGCCACCGCGTGGCCGATGGTCGCGTTATTCAAGGCAAAGGTCGACGTGCGCGCCACCGCACCCGGCATGTTCGCCACGCAGTAATGCACCACGCCGTCGACGATATAGGTCGGATCGGCATGCGTGGTTGCATGCGAGGTTTCAAAACAGCCGCCCTGGTCGATCGCCACGTCGACCACCACCGCGCCCGCCTTCATCTTCGAAATCATCGCGCGCGTGACCAGCTTGGGCGCCGCCGCACCCGGCACCAGCACGCCGCCGATCACCAGGTCGGCCGACAGCACCGCTTCCTCGATCGACTGGGCATTCGAATACTGGGTCGAAATGCGGTTGCCGAATACCAGGTCGAGCTGGCGCAGGCGGTCGATGCTCTTGTCGAGCACCGTCACCCGCGCGCCGGTACCGACCGCCATTTGCAGCGCATTGGTACCAACCACGCCCGCCCCGATAATCACCACGTGGCCGGCCGCCACGCCAGGTACGCCGCCGAGCAGCAATCCCATGCCGCCCTTGGATTTTTCCAGATGCGCGGCGCCAGCCTGGATCGCCATGCGCCCCGCCACTTCGCTCATGGGAGCGAGCAGCGGCAAACCGCCGCCGGCGCCGGTGATGGTTTCGTACGCGATGCAAATGGCGCCCGATTTCACCAGCGCCGCCGTCTGCTCCGGATCCGGCGCCAGGTGCAGATAGGTGTACAGTATCTGGCCGTCGCGCAGCATCGCGCATTCGACCGGCTGCGGTTCCTTGACTTTGACGATCATGTCGGCGCGCGCGAAAATCTCTTTCGCGTCGTCGACCATGCTCGCACCAGCGGCGACATACTGCTCATCGGATAAGCCGATCTCAGCGCCCGCATTTTTCTGAACCAGTACCTGATGCCCGCGCGAGCTTAATTCGCGCACGCTCGGCGGTGTCAAGCCTACCCGGTATTCGTGATTCTTGATCTCTTTTGGAACGCCTACAATCATGTCATCCTCCAAGGGGTAGTTATATATTTAGATCATTACAGACCTAAGGTCATCAGGCTCGCGTTTCCGCCAGCCGCAGTGGTATTAACGCACAGTGCGCGCTCGGCCACCATGCGCCACAGCGCAATCGCACCTTCTTCCGAGGTATCGATCACGCCGACAATCGCTCCCTGGCGGCTTGCCAGCACGGGCCACAATTCGGCTCCCAGCGACGCTTCCACCAAGGCAATCTGGAACTGGCATTGCGCCGTATCGGCCCCGTTCACAAAGGTGATACGGTCCGCCACTTCCGGCGGCAAGCCTTCGGGAATGACTTCCTTCGCGCGCGCCAGCACAAGCGCCTGGTTACCTGTTGCCAGGCAAGCCGCCAATTGATTGAGCAACACGCCAAGCGTTGCCGCCGCACACAAAATAGCGCCGCGCGGGGCAAACGACAAGTCGTTGCGTTCGCCGGTCGGGCCCGGCAAAGTCAGGCTGGTGCCGGCCAGCGTAGTACGCATGTATTCCTCGGCCAGGGTCGCCACGTGCGCGTGGCCGTGGGCTTTGGCCCACACCAGCAAGGCATCGAGGCCCGGCGTGGCCTGGCGTTCATGCTGCAGCAGTGCTGGCGCCGCCCGCTGCAGGCGCTTGAGGTAAAGCGGACCGCCCGCTTTCGGGCCGGTTCCGGACTGGCCTTCGCCGCCGAACGGCTGCACGCCGACCACGGCGCCGACGATATTGCGGTTCACGTAGATATTGCCCACATGCGCGCGCGAGCTGATGAAATCGATCGTTTCATCGATGCGTGAATGGACGCCCAGCGTCAGGCCAAAACCGGTGGCATTGATCGAATCGATCAGCTTCGGCAAATCGGCGCGGCGATAGCGGATGATGTGCAAGACCGGACCGAATACCTCGTGCTTGAGTTCCGACAAGGAGCCGATTTCGAGCACGGTCGGCGCCACGAAGGTGCCTTGGGCCGCCACTGCCGCCGGCACCTCCAGCGCAAAATAGCTTTTTGCGGTTGGCTTCATGCGTTCGATATGGCGCAGCAGGTTTTGCTGCGCTTCCGCATCGATCACCGGGCCGATATCGGTGGCCAGGCGATCGGGCACGCCAACGCGCAATTCCTGCATCGCGCCCTTGAGCATCTTGATGGTTTTATCGGCGATTTCCTGTTGCAGGAACAACACCCGCAAAGCCGAGCAACGCTGGCCGGCGCTATCGAACGCCGACGTCATCACATCCTGCACCACCTGTTCCGGCAAGGCAGAGGAATCGACGATCAGCGCATTCTGGCCACCCGTTTCGGCGATCAAGGCAATATCGCAGGCTTCCTTGACCGAGCGCGCCGCCAGGGTGCGGTTGATCAGCTGCGCCACTTCGGTCGAACCAGTGAAAATCACGCCCTTGACGCGCGCGTCAAGCGTCAGGCCGGCGCCAACCACTTCGCCGCGGCCCGGCAGAAACTGCAGGGCGGCTGCCGGAATCCCCGCTTCATGGAACAGCTGCACCGCGCGATAAGCGATCAGCGGCGTTTGTTCCGCCGGTTTAGCCAGCACCACGTTGCCGGCCGCAAGCGCCGCCGCCACCTGGCCGGTAAAGATCGCGAGCGGGAAATTCCACGGGCTGATGCAGGTGACCGGACCGAGTGCCAGCACCTGCTGCGTACCGTGCACCTGGGCTGCGTAATAGCGCAGGAAATCGACCGCCTCGCGGATTTCGGCTATCGCATTCGGCAGCGATTTGCCGGCTTCGCGAATGGCCAGCGCCATCAGTTCCGGGTAGTTTTCTTCAAACAGATCGGCCACCCGCGCGAGCATCGCGGCACGCGCGGTCGGCCCCGTGGTTTGCCAGTCCATGGCGTAATTGCTGGCGCTGTGCAGCGCCGTTTCCACATCGGCGCTACTGGCGTCGCTCACCTTGCCAACCACGTCGGCATGCAGCGCCGGATTGCGAATCGACGCAGGCGTGCCGGCCACCACGGGGCCGGCGATCAATGGCGCGGCGTGGTAGTTGCGCGGCTGTGCCAATGCGGTGCCGATATTACGCAGCACATCTTCGTTGGTCAGGTCGAGGCCGGCCGAATTCTTGCGCTCCGCATTGAACAGGGCAAGCGGCAAGGCAATGCCCGGATGCGGCACGCCGCCCTGCGTGCGCGATGCCTCGAACGGATCGGCGATGAGCGACTCGATCTTCACTTTTTCATCGACGATCTGGTTCACGAACGAGGAATTGGCGCCGTTTTCCAGCAGCCGGCGCACCAGGTAGGCGAGCAGCGTTTCGTGCGAACCGACCGGCGCATAAATGCGGCACGGCTTATCCAGATTGGCTTTGCCGACGACCTGGTCGTACAGCGTTTCGCCCATGCCGTGCAGGCACTGGAATTCATAATCGGTGATGCCATCCTGCTGCGCCCAGGTATAAATCACCGACAGGCTGTGCGCATTGTGGGTGGCAAATTGCGGGTACAGCAAGCCGCTCGCACCCAGCAGTTTTTTGGCGCAGGTCAGGTAAGACACATCGGTGTACACCTTGCGCGTATAGACCGGATAACCGGGCATGCCGTCGACTTGCGCGCGCTTGATTTCAGCATCCCAATACGCGCCTTTCACCAGCCGCACCATGAATTTGCGGCCGCTGCGGCGCGCCAGGTCGATCAGGTAATCGATCACGAACGGGCAGCGCTTCTGGTAGGCCTGCACCACGAAGCCGATGCCCTCGAAACCGGCCAGTTCCGGATCGAACGCCATCGCTTCCATCATGTCGAGCGAAATTTCCAGGCGGTCGGCTTCTTCCGCATCGATATTGATGCCGATGTTGTACTGCTTGGCCAGCAAGACCAGGCTGCGCACGCGCGGCAGCAGTTCGCTCATCATGCGCGCATGCTGTGCGCGGCTATAACGCGGATGCAGGGCCGACAGCTTGACCGAAATGCCCGGACCATCCTTGATGCCGCGTCCGTTTGATGCCTTGCCGATCGCATGGATCGCCGTTTCGTACGAGGCGTAATAATTTTTCGCATCCGCTTCGGTCAGGGCCGCTTCGCCCAGCATGTCGTAGGAATAGCGGTAGCCGCGCTGCTCGTTGTCGCGGCTGTTCTTGATCGCTTCGCCGATGGTCTGGCCGGTCACGAACTGGTTACCCAGCATGCGCATGGCCAGGTCCACGCCCTTGCGGATCAGCGGCTCGCCGCCTTTGCCGATCAGTTTGGTCAACGCCGAGCCGAGCCCGGTTTCGCTGCTGGTGCTGACCAGCTTGCCAGTGATCAGCAAACCCCAGGTGGCGGCGTTGACGAACAGCGAAGGCGATTCGCCCAGGTGTTTGCCCCAGTCGCCCTTGCTGATCTTGTCGGCAATCAGGCGGTCGGCGGTTTGCTTGTCGGGAATACGCAGCAGCGCTTCGGCCAAGCACATCAGTGCGACACCTTCTTCCGAAGACAGCGAGAATTCATGCATCAGCGCGTCGACGCCGGATGAACGCGTGCGTTTTTCGCGCACGGCCGAGACCAGGCGGTGCGCCAGCGCGTGCGCGTCCGGATGGGCGTTGTTGCCCTGTCCGAGCAGCCAGGCGACGGCCTCGGCTTCATCGCGGCGGTAAGCGGCGGTGATGGCGGCGCGCAACGGCGTCTGGTCTGGTTTGATTTCGGCCAGCAGCGCAGAGAAGGGAACGAAGGATGTGGCCGAAGCAGCGGCAGTTTGCATTGAGAACTCTTTACTAGGATTAGACGAATCGGAAAGACAACACCGCGCAGCTCCGGCGCGGCTTTTCCGTGAAGGCAAGCCACGCTGGAAGTGCGCGAAAAGATGATTCGATTGTAGAGTGAAATCTTCTGGATTAATTCTGGTATTACAGAAGACTAGCAATAGATAGTTTTTGGTGAGACAATTTCACCAAATAAAATTTATTGCGGAGATCTCGAATGCTGGACAAGATTAGCAAGAAAATTCTGTCGGAACTGCAAAGCGACGGCCGGATCAGCAACGTGGAACTGGCGGCGCGGGTGAACCTGTCGCCGGCGGCTTGCCTGGAGCGGGTGCGCAAGCTGCACGAGTCCGGCTACATCATGGGCTACACGGCCCAGCTCAACCCCCAGTTGCTCGACGTTTCCTTGCTCGTTTTCATAGAAGTGGTGCTCGACCGCACCACCCCCGAAGTCTTCGATGCCTTCAAGAATAGCGTACAAGTCATTCCTGAAGTGCTCGAATGCCACATGGTGGCCGGCGGCTTCGACTATCTGGTCAAGGCGCGCGTCAAGGACATGGCGGCATATCGCGAATTCCTCGGCAAAACCTTGCTCCAGAAGGGCGTGCGCGAGACCCACACCTACGCCGTCATGGAAGAAGTGAAAAATACCACCAAACTGCCGATCAAATAAGCACTTGGTGGAAATGTTTTTCTTTGGACACATTGTGTTGCAAATGCATTGAGCTTGCCCTGCTTATGCTGTAGGTTGTGAATCTCGGATAGCGGGATACTCAGCGCGCCAGCGGTGGCCAAGGGAACACATGAAACAACTTCATTCGACGTTGGGGCGGCTCGCGCTCGGCTGCTGCGGCGCTGCCGGCGGCGGTGTTCTCGCCGTGTTCCTGCTTGGCCTGGCGGCCGGTCCCGTGCTGGGGCCCGTGTCCGCCGCTGCCGTGTCCGGCGTGGTCAGCCTGGCGATCTTCCTGCTTCTGCAACAGAAGGATAATGGCGGCCATCGCCAGGAGTTTATCGCCGTGGTCGGTCACTCCATCGACGACATCATGATCGGCGCCGCCGAAACCTCGTATTTTGTCGACTCGGTCAAGAAAAAGATCGAAAAAGACGTGCAGACGGCGGTCGGCATCGTCGCCAGCGCCGAGGAAGTGGCGCACACGACCGAGCAGATCGCCGTCAATGCCGAGCGCGCCGCCAAGGTGGCCGCCGAAGTGCGCAGCGAAAGCGTGGCCGGGCGTGCCGAGGTGGCCGAGGGGCTCAAGCGCATCAGCGGCGCCCGGGTCGACGCCCAGCAGGCGGCCAGCACCATGAGCGCGCTGCAGGAAAAGTCCAAGGCCATCACCGGTTTTACCGACGTCATCACCGAAATTTCCGCGCGTACCAACCTGCTGGCGCTCAATGCCGCGATCGAAGCGGCGCGCGCCGGCGAGCATGGGCGCGGCTTTGCGGTCGTCGCTAGTGAAGTGCGGCAACTGGCGCATCGCACCCGCGAGGCTGCCGGGGAGATCAGCATGATGGTGCGCGCGATTAACGAACAGGCGGCCACGGCCAGCGTGGGCATGGCCACGCTGGCCACGCTGGTGGACGATGCGGCAGGCAATGTGGAGCGGGTTCACGGTTTCCTGGGCAATATTGAACGGTCTTCTGGCGTGTCGGAATCGGAAATCGGGCAGATTGCGGGGGCGGCGCGCACCCATGTGGAAACCACGCGCGGCATTTCCCGCGCGCTGACACAGATCCGCGACAGCATGTTGTCGACCAATGCGGAGTTGCCGCGCGCGACCGGTTCGGCGATGGCGCTGGCCGAGAAGGCGGAGTCGATTGCGGGCGCGATGGGTGAGTCCATGCTGGAGACGTCGCACGATCCGATCCGGATAGCGGCGCAGCGGGCGGCGGTCGACGTCGGGCAGTTGTTCAGTGCGGCGCTCAAGGCGGGCCAGATCAGCCATGAGGCGCTGTTCGACCGCCGTTACAAGCCGATTCCGAATACCGATCCGCCCAAGCACAATACGAAGTTCGACGCGTTTACCGACCGCGTGCTGCCGGCCTTGCAGGAAGCTCTATTGGCGAGCATGCCGCAGCTGGCGTATGCGGGGGCGGTCGATAATCATGGCTACTTCCCGACCCACAACAAGAAGTTTTCACAGCCGCTCACCGGCGATTACGATGTGGATATGGTGAACAACCGGACCAAGCGGATTTTCAACGACCGCACCGGGTCGCGCTGCGGATCGAATACCAAGCCGTTCTTGCTGCAGACGTACAAGCGCGATACCGGGGAAGTCATGCACGACTTGTCGGTGCCGATTTATGTGGATGGGAAGCATTGGGGCGGGTTCCGGGTTGGTTACCGGTCGGCGGCCAAGTAGGCAGCGATTTTCGAGACCGGCTAACTCTCAAACCATCGCTAACCCCAAAACCGTCTTCCCGCGCAGGGCTAGGCGCCCCCACGACAACCCAAGTTCATAACGTAACCGGCGGCTCCGCAAACTTGGGTTCCCGCCAAGGGGGCCGCCAAGGCCGGGAACGACGAAGTTTTGGGGCGACTCTACTCAATCGCTATTCGCCACCGCCCTCAAGGTCGTCGTATTCATCCCCTCCAGGTGCTTGCGCAGCCATTTATGCGCGGGGCTGCGGGCGTCGCGTTCGTGCCAGAGCATGTCGAGGTGCACCGCCGGCAAACTGAACGGCAGCTCGCGCCACACCAGCGCATCGGTCATCCCCGTCGATGCGATCAGGTGCTTCGGCAGCACGGTAATCAAATCCGAATTGGCCACCACCCTCCCCGCCGTGAAGAACTGGTTCACGGTCAGCAAAATGCGCCGCTCGCGCCCCAGCTGCGCCAGCGCTTCGTCCACCAGGCCATGCGCGCGCCCCGAAAAACTGACCAGCAGGTGATTCGCCGCGCAGTAATTTTCCATCCCCAGCTCCACCTTGGCCAGCGGATGATTCTTGCGCATCACGCACACGTAATGCCCGGAATACAGCCGCTCATGGCGGATCGGCGAACTGGTGTCGCTCGACAGCTGCGCGGCCACGCCAGGGAAGAAACCCACCGCCAGGTCGATATCGCCGCGCAGCAGCATCGGACGCGGCTCGCGCGTCGTCAGCGGCACCATGCGCACGTTCACGCCCGGCGCTTCGCTCTCGATCGAACGCATCAGCGAGGGCAGCCAGAATGCCGCCGTCGCGTCCGCCATAGCCATGCGGAAGGTCGCATGCGCCTTGGATACGTCGAAGGTTTCCGGGGTGACAGCCGCTTCCAGCCCGGCCAGGGCCTGGCGCACGGCCGGCCACAGCGACTCGGCGCGCGGCGTCGGCTTGACGCCGTAGGCTGTGCGGATGAGCAATTCGTCGCCCAGACTCTCGCGCAAGCGCTTGATCGCGTTCGATACCGCCGGTTGCGTCATGGCCAGGTGGCCCGCCGCGCGCGTCAGGTTTTGCTCGGTCATCACCGCGTCGAACACGCGCAGCAGGTTCAGGTCCAGGGTCAGAAAGCTCATGATGATTCAGAAAAGTTGGCGATTAGGTATCATACCGCATTCCATTCACCATTAATATAATTGGTATTGGATATTGGAATTGGATTTATATGTTGCGTTGCACTATAGTTGACACATAACAACTGCTACTGCGATTTCAACATCATGTCTATTTTGCTGCAAACCATGGGCGCCACCGCCTTTTCGCTGATGCCGCTGGTGCGCAGCGTGGGCCTGGTGCTGGCGATCGCTGCGCTGGCCCTGTTCTTCAAGCCTTTGCTGGTCGGCATCTTCCGCGCGCTGGTGCTGGTGGCCAATCCGCGCCTGAGCAAGGACCAGCTGGCCGCCCGCCGCAATATGCGCAACGCCAAAGTGCTGCAACGGATGACCAATTCTTCTTCCGGCAACGCCAGCCTGACGGCGGAACTGCGCGCCATGGCCGCCCGTTCTTGAGCGTTGGCCCGCCGCGCCAGCGGCTGCACAAAAAAAAGCGGCGCCGGTAAATGACCGAGCGCCGCTTTTTTATTGAGCAGGGAACTTATTTCCCCGAGAGCAGGGCTGTCTTCAAGCTCGAATCGACCGGGCGTTCGCCCATCCAGATGCGCAAGATGGCGTTGTAGAACAAGATGTCGGGGACGACTTCGCCGATTTTCTTGCCATTGAACTCGCACTGGGTGCCGGTGCCGGGAATCCAGTCCAGGTGCAGCACGTCACCCTTCTTCAATCCTTGCAAGAGGCCAAACATTTCGCCGAACTTGCTGATCTGCGACACGATCTTGGATTTTTCCTCGTTGTTGAGGTTGTTGTTCAGGCCGTTCATGAAGGCGTCGCCGAAATCATCCGAGGACAGGTCGCGCATCAGCACGATGGCGACCCGGCGCGGGCCATCCATCTTCATGATCTCAGGGAAGGATTTGCTCTTTTCCGGCAGGTACAGCGAGGTGACATACACCTTCGCCACGAACTTCTGGCGCATCCCGTAGCCGTTGAGCTTGAGTTCCTTGCCAGCGATCTTGACAGTATCGTCCAGCTTGATGCCGCTGATCTCCGCCGCGGAGGCACCCTGGCCGAAGGCGCAAGCGAGGACTATCCCTGCCAGCAAGCCTTTGAAAGTGAAACGGTTCATTGCGATCATGGTGTCTCCAGTGATTAATCTATTTTTGTTCCGCATGTAAAACGTTCATGCCGGCCTGCGGCTTGCCGGCACCAGGTGCGTCGACCGGCACGCCCGCATCTTCCTTCAACGTGGCAGCGGGCATGACGGTAGACAAGGCCATAGCGCCATCGTATTTACGCGGCGGGTATTATAGTCTTTACGTACGGTCGAGATGATGCCGGGATGTGCGCTGCGAGGAAAATTTAATGTAGGCGAACTAAGTGACTAGGTAAATATACCATTATTTTTCCCCAAAAAATTGCCCCGAAGGCATTTTAGACGGGCCATATGATGATGATATCAAGACAAAATCGTGGCTCTAAAGGCACATGAATTTACAATTTAGTAATTCTTGATGGGGATGGGCCGGAGGCTGTCCGCCGGCCTTGCCGCCCCGCCGCGTGGTTCGGCGGGAGGTTGTCAGGGGAGTGGCGCGGCTGGCGCATCCTTGCCGGCAGTGAGGCGCTCGTATTTGGCGCGCAACTCTTCCGGCGTCTCGCGCCAGGCCGGGTTGAACGGGATGCAACTGACCGGACACACTTGCTGGCATTGCGGTTCATCGAAGTGGCCGACGCATTCCGTGCATTTGTTGGGGTCGATCTCGTAGATCTCGGCGCCCATGTAGATGGCATCGTTCGGGCACTCGGGCTCGCACACGTCGCAGTTGATGCAGTCGTCGGTAATCAGTAAGGCCATGATTGCTCCGCTATTTATTCGGAAGGCGGCGCCATGGTGGCGATCTTCTTTTGCAGCCAGCGGTCGACCGAGGGAAACACGAACTTGGAGACATCGCCCCCCAGCATCGCAATTTCGCGCACGATGGTGCCGGAGATGAACTGATACTGGTCGGACGGGGTCAGGAACAGGGTTTCGACGTCCGGCAGCAGGTAGCGGTTCATGCCGGCCATCTGGAACTCGTATTCGAAGTCGGACACGGCACGCAAGCCGCGCACGATGACGCGGGCGTCATGCTTGCGCACGAAATCCTTGAGCAGGCCCGAGAAACTCTCGACCCGCACGTTCGGATAATGGCCCAGCACCTCGTTGGCAATTTCCAGGCGTTCGTCCAGCGAGAAAAACGGGCGTTTGTTCTTGCTGTCGGCTACGCCCACGATCAGGCTGTCGAACAGCCCGGACGCACGGCGCACCAAATCCTCATGGCCGCGCGTGAGCGGGTCAAAGGTTCCTGGATAAACGGCTACAACCATTGCGGCTCCCTAGAGATGCACCAATATAGAACGCGCATTATGCCTGAAATTCATGCGCGGTCCCCATAGCGGCATACCACGGGGAGGATCGCGGCCGAACAAAGCGCTGGCCGATTGCGTTTACGCTGCCGTTTTGCGCAGCTTGAGCAGGTAATAGAAGACGATGCCGGCCTTGTCATTACGCACCGCTTCCCACGGCGCGAGCCAGTCGGGCACGGCGCTGCCGTCTTCCGGTTCAAACGGCAGCGGTGCGCCGGATTCGGCATATACAAGGCCGTCTTCGGCGAGCAGGCCGGCGGTCAGTGGCAGGCTGCGCTCGAGCAGGTTTTGCTGGTAAGGCGGGTCGAGGAACACCAGCTGGTAGCGCTGGCCGCGCAGCGCCATGTTCTGCGCGCTGGCCAGGGCGTCGCCGCGGACGACCTGGACGTTGTCGGCCTTGAGCTTGATCTTGACATCGCCGAGCTGGCGCACCACGGGCGTGTGGCTGTCGATCATGGTCACCGAGCGCGCGCCCCGGCTGGCGGCCTCGAAACCCAAGGCGCCGCTGCCGGCGAACAGGTCGAGGACGTCGGCTCCGGTCCAGTTGGCGTCCCACAGGTGGTTGATCCAGTTAAACACCGTTTCGCGCACCCGGTCCGGGGTGGGACGCAGGCCGAGCGCGTCGAGCACGGGCAGCGTCGAGCGCTTCCAGGCGCCGCCGATGATGCGGACTTGTTTCGGAGGCGGCGGACGGTGCACCGGGACTTTGGCGGGTTTCTTTTGCATGGCGATGAGGGGGATTGCTGATCCGGCGCACTATATCACGGGGGTGGAAGGCGTTGCGGCGGGCGCTGGGGAACTTGGGCACCCGCCTGCGCGGGTGCGACGATGCGACGGTGCGACGGTGCGACGGGGTGACGGGATGACGGGATGACGGGATGACGGGGTGACGTTGCGGCGGGATGACGGCGTGATGGTGTGATGGTGCGACGGGGACGGTGTGACGGTGCGGCGGTGTAAGGCGCGCCGCTGCCAGGGGGCAACGGCGCGAGAAGCGGCTTACCTGGTGTCGGCGGCCAGGGCGTTGAAGTCGGTGATCCATCCCTGCATGCGTTTTTGCGCATGGGCTTTCTGCTCGGGCGTGGCGATCTTCACCGCCACCAGGACCATCTGCATCGTGCTATCCGTATAGGCATCCAGGAACTGCTTGTGCTCGGGGCTTTGCATGCGCGCCAGCATATCCTTGATCACACCCTGCACCAGCGGCGCGGCCGCCTCCTTGCTCAGGTTTTCCTTGTCGATCTTGCGCAGCACCGTCAGGATCTTTTGCTGGCGCCGCAAGCGCTCGTCGAGCCAGATCTGGTTGTTCAGCGGACGCGTATCGGAGGCCTTGCGCAACAGCGCTTCCTGATCGCGGCTGAAGTCGCCGAACCACAAATCGAACTGCTCCATCGTTCGCTTGAAACGTTGCTCCTGCAACTCGTCCACCGTGCCGCGGATGAACTTCTTGCGGAAGGTCTCATTGTTCTTGTTGAATTTCTTTTCCAGGTGCGCCAGCTGCTCCGGCTTGATGGTGAGCGCCAGGTCGGTCAGTTCCGGCAAGGCTTTCAGCGCCAGCAATTCGGTGCGGTTCATGATGTCGCGGTAATCGGCGTCCAGGTCAGCCTTGCTCAGGTTGCCTGCAAGTTGGCGCTGGGCATTAGTGAGGATGTGGATGTAATCCTTCAACTGGGTCTGGCGATGCCATTTGAACAGTTCCTTGATATCTTGCTTGACCTCCGGCGCCTGCTCCGAATCGAGATCGACATACGCATCGAGCCACCAGTACAGCAGAGTGTCGCCCTGGTTGTAGGCCAGTTTGATGCCGCTGCACGCGCTCAGCACGGCCATGATTGCCACCAGGCAAAGAACGCGAAAGCGCTGGGAAAGTGGTTCCTGCGTGTTAAACTTTTTCATTTATTAACTCTTTTTGAACGAACGCTTATGAACGTAGTGATTCTTGCCGCTGGCATGGGAAAGCGCATGCAGTCCGCGCTGCCGAAAGTGCTGCACCCGCTGGCGGGAAAACCCCTCTTGCAGCATGTGATCGATACGGCAAGGGCACTTGCACCGAGCAAATTATGCGTTATTTACGGCCACGGCGGCGCAGCGGTGCCCGAGATGCTGAAACGCCAGGACAGCACGGGCCATGCCGCCATCGATACCGCCTTGCAAGAGCCGCAGCTCGGCACCGGCCATGCGGTCAGCCAGGCCGTGCCCCAGCTCGATGAAGATGCCCCGACCCTGATCCTGTACGGCGACGTGCCGCTGACCACCGTGGCCTCGCTCAAGCGCCTGGTCGACGCGGCCGGCACCGACAAGCTCGGCATCCTGACCGTGGTGCAGGCCAATCCGTTCGGCCTGGGCCGCATCGTGCGCGAAGGCGGCACGATTACCCGCATCGTCGAGGAAAAAGATGCCAGCGAAGCCGAACGCGCGATCTGTGAAATCAACAGCGGCATCATGGTCGCGCCGACCCGTCACCTGAAAAAGTGGCTCGGTTCGCTGTCGAACAATAACGCGCAGGGCGAGTATTACCTGACCGATATCGTGGCCCAGGCCGTGCTGGACGGCGTGCCGGTGGTGTCGGCAAATCCCTCGGCCGAGTGGGAAGTTGCTGGCGTCAATAGCAAGGTGCAGCTGGCCGAGCTGGAGCGTCGTCACCAGCTCAATATCGCCAACGCGCTGCTGGAAAAAGGCGTGACCCTGCTCGACCCGGCCCGCATCGATGTGCGTGGCGAACTGATTTGCGGGCGCGATGTGACCATCGATGTCGGTTGCGTGTTCGAAGGCCGCGTGGAGCTGGGCGATGGCGTGAACGTGGGTGCGCACAATGTGCTGGTCAATGCGCGCATCGCGGCGGGAACCAATATCAAACCGTTCTGTCATATTGAAGATGCGGTGGTAGGCGCCAAGTCGGTGATCGGGCCGTATGCACGCTTGCGTCCGGGCACCGAGCTGGCGGAGGATGTGCACATCGGTAACTTTGTCGAGATCAAGAACAGTCAGATCGCGGCGCACAGCAAGGCCAACCATCTGGCCTATGTGGGCGATGCGACGGTCGGTTCGCGCGTCAATATCGGCGCGGGGACGATCACGTGCAATTATGACGGCGCCAACAAGTTCCGTACCGTGATTGAAGATGATGCGTTCATTGGCAGCGACAGCCAGCTGATCGCGCCGGTTACCGTCGGCAAGGGTGCGACCCTGGGCGCCGGTACCACGCTGTCGAAAGATGCGCCAGCCGGCAAGCTGACCATTTCGCGCGCCAGGCAGATGACCATTGAGAACTGGACGCGTCCGGTGAAGGTCAAGAAGTAAGGTTTATCCGCCTCGCTCCCGCGAGGCGAGAACCGTGCGCGCGAGAGATGGCAAGCGGCAGTGAGTACTTGTGCTCCCGCCTCGCGCGGGAGCGACGGTTTTCAGGCAAGCGGCGAGCTCCAGGGTGTCCAGGCAAGCGGCGAGCTCCAAGGTGTTCAGGCAAGCGGCGAGCTTCAGGGTTTCCAGGCTTGCGGCGAGCTTCAGGCTTTCCAGGCCAGCGGCAAGCTTCAGGCCGCCAGCGCCGTCGCCACATTCGCGCGTGCCGCCTTGAACGCCGGCACCAGCGCCGCCATCAAGGCGACCGCCAGCACAGTCACCACCGCCATCAGCATCCGGTTCACATCCAGCTCCACCGGCATCGGCGTGGCAAACGCGCGCTGCGTTTCCGCCTGCACGGTCACCCTGTTGATGATCCACGCAATCACCCCGCTCGCAATCAGGCTGACAGCCACGCCCGCCACCGCCATGCCCAGCGCTTCGGTCACCAGCATCAGGAATACTGAATGGCTGCGCATGCCCAGCGCGCGCAAGGTGGCCACTTCGCGCCGCCGTTCCAGCGCGTTGATCGACATGGTGGCGGCAATGGTCGCCGCAATGACCGCAAACACCATCCCGGCAATGCTGTCGAACGCCAGGTCGGATGCGCTGCGCGCCCGCATATAGGCCAGCGACAATTCCTGCCAGGTGCGCACCTCGGCGCCGACGCCCGCCTTGCGCAGCGCCGCTGCCACCGCCGTGCGCTGCAGTTCCAGCTGGGCCGGGTCGGACAGGAACACCACGAAGCGCTCGGTTCTGTCGGTATTGAGCAAGTCCTGCGCCAGTTCCAGCGGCATCAGCAGCGAAGGGACGTGATCGTCGCGGCCGGGCAGCGCGTACACATCGACCACCTGGGCAATGACTTGCCTGGGCGCGGCGTCGGCCACCGCCGCGGTGAGCGTCAGCGCGCTGCCGACCCGCAAGGCGAGCGCACGGGCCTTGGCCTGGCTGATGGCGATGCCATTGCCGACCAGCGATTGCAGCGTGCCCGGCGCCCCTTGCAGGCCCGGCACCAGCGGCTCGTCGGGCACGCGCAGGCCCTGCCCCGCGAACGTGACCGAGTGCCCGCTGGTGGCGGCGATCCCGGCCACGCCGATTTCCGGCACCACCAGTGCGATGCCCTTCACACGCGCCAGCACGGAGCGCGTGCGCTCCGCTTCGTCCGGGCCGAACAGGCGCGCATCGCCGCCGGAAGCGGCGGCCACAACGCTCAGGTGGCCCATCCGTTCGCGGATCACGGCCTGGTACGCGATGCCGGCGCGGGTACTGGCGATATTGCCCGCAAATAGGTCGAGCACGCACAGGCTGGCCCCGATCAGGACGATCGCCAGCACGCTGCGCGCGCGCCCCAGCAGCAGGGTGCGCAGGGCCAGCCGGTACGGGCTCATAGCTGGACCCGGAAAGGTTCGCGGCCGGCATCGGCCAGCACGGCGTGCAGGCGGCCGTCGTGCAGTTGCAGCGTGCGCGTGACGCGGTTGAGCTGGCGCTGGTCGCGGGTCGAGACGATGAAGGCGGTGCCGTGCTCGTGCTGCTGCTGGGAGAACAAATCCATCACCAGGCGGATGCAGGCGCTGTCCAGGCGCGAGGTGGGCTCGTCGGCCAGCACCAGGCGCGGCTTGGCCAGCAGGGCCCGCGCAATCGCCACGCGCTGGCTCTGGCTGGGATCGAGCCGCGCCGGAAAGGTGTTGGCGTGGGTCGCCAGGCCAAGCAGGCCGAGCAGCTCGTCGGCGCGCGCATGGGCGGCGTGCAAGTCCTTGTGCGCCAGGCGGCCGCGCAACAGCAGCGGCAGCAGCACGTTTTCGTGCGCGGTCAGCACCGGGATCAGGGTAAAGGCCTGGAACACGAAGCCCATCATTTCGTTGCGCAAGTCGGCGCGGGCTTGTTCGGGCAGGCGGGCGATCAGCAGGTTGGCGATCACGACACTGCCTTCGTTGGCATATTCGAGCATGCCGATCAGGTTCAGCAAGGTGGTCTTGCCGCTGCCGGCGGGACCGCAAATGGCCACCATGTCCGCCATGCCCACCTGCAGGTTGACGCCATCGAGGGCATGCACGGCGGACAGCCCGCCCCCGTAATACTTGTGCACGCCCGTCAGGCGCACCAGGTCGCCATGCGGCTTGGGCGCCGGCCCAGCGTGTTCCAGGATGTCATTCATCGCTCCACCTCCCGCATCGTCGCGCCCGGCGTCCACCAGGACGCCCAGCAGCTTCGAGTAGAACCTGTTTCCGCCGGGCCGCCGTTGAGATTGCTCAAAGGCAATAATCAGACGGCGATGCGGGTCTCGAACTTGCTGCGGAAGGTGGAAAAATAGGCTTTCACGTTGCGCACATTGGTGCGTGTGGCGAACAGGCGGTGCGCCAGGGCGTGGTAGGCGGGCATGTCGGCGACCTGGACGATGAGCACGAAATCCGGCCCCGGGGCGACCCGGTAGCATTGCAGCACGGCCGCTTCGGCCGCCACATGCTGCTCGAACTCGTCCATGCGCTCGGCGGCCTGCACATCGAGCGTGATCTCGACGATGGCGGTCAGGCGCGCGCCCACCTTTTCCGGCGCCACGATGGCCACCTGACGCTCGATGACGCCGCCCTCGGTCATGTACTTCACCCGGCGCAGGCAAGTTGGTGGCGACACGTGGACCAGCTCGGCCAGCTTCGCATTGGTATGCGATGCGTCAAGCTGGAGGATATTCAAAATGCGACGGTCGACGTCGTCGAGATCATTAGCGGTCATGGATTTTAGCGATCAGCAAAGAAAATGGTCGATAAATGAAATATAAATTCATGTCTCATGAGTGATGAAATAATTACTCAATATAGTAGCAAATTAGAAAGCATATTTCATGGTAGCTCAACTACGATCTGCGCATTCATTCATTTTCACATCGAGGTCATCATGTGCGGTATCGTCGGAGCAGTAGCACAACGCAACATCACTCCCATCCTGGTCGAGGGCTTGAAGCGGCTTGAGTACCGCGGCTACGACTCGTGCGGCGTCGCACTGCACGTCGACGGCAAGTTGCAGCGTTCGCGCAGCACCTCGCGCGTGGCCGACCTGGAAACCCAGATCGCCGGCGCCGGCCTGCAAGGCTTCACCGGCATCGCCCACACGCGCTGGGCCACGCACGGCGCGCCGGCATCGCACAATGCGCACCCGCACTTTTCGCCAACCGAAGAGAACGCCCGCATCGCCCTGGTCCATAACGGCATCATCGAAAACCACGACGAACTGCGCGCCGAACTGACCGCGCTCGGCTACGTGTTCCAGAGCCAGACCGATACCGAAGTCATCGCCCACCTGGTCGACCACATGTATAGCGGCGACCTGTTCGAGACCGTCCAGCTGGCCGTCAAGCGCCTGACTGGCGCCTACGCGATTGCCGTGTTCAGCCGCGAAGAGCCGCACCGCGTGGTTGCCGCGCGCCAGGGTTCGCCGCTGATCGTCGGCGTCGGCCAGGGCGAGAACTTCGTCGCCTCCGACGCCATGGCGCTGGCCGGCACCACCGACCAGATCATCTACCTGGAAGAAGGCGACGTGGTCGACCTGCAACTGTCCAAGGTCTGGGTCGTCGACGTCGACGGCAAGCCGGTCCTGCGCGAAGTCAAGACCGTGCACGCGCACACCGGCGCGGCCGAGCTGGGCCCGTACCGTCACTACATGCAGAAAGAAATCTTCGAGCAGCCGCGCGTCATCGGCGACACGCTCGAAGGCGTCACCGGCATCATGCCGGAACTGTTCGGCGACAATGCGTTCAAGGTCTTCAAGCAGATCGACCGCGTGCTGATTCTGGCGTGCGGCACCAGCTACTACTCGGGCCTGACCGCCAAGTACTGGATGGAATCGGTGGCCAAGGTCCCGGTCCAGGTCGAGATCGCCAGCGAATACCGCTACCGCGACAGCGTGCCGCATCCGAACACCCTGGTGGTGACGATTTCGCAAAGCGGCGAAACGGCCGACACCCTGGCCGCGCTCAAGCATGCGCGCAGCCTGGGCATGGTGCACACCCTGACCATCTGCAACGTGGCGACCAGCGCCATGGTGCGTGAATGCGCGCTGTCGTACATCACCCGCGCCGGCGTGGAAGTGGGCGTGGCATCGACCAAGGCCTTCACCACCCAGCTGGCCGCGCTGTTCCTGCTGACCCTGACCCTGGCGCAAGTCAATGGCCGCTTGAGCGACGAAGAAGAAGCGACCTACCTGAAAGAAATGCGTCACCTGCCGGTGGCCATTTCCGCAGTGCTGGCGCTGGAACCGCAGATCATCGCCTGGGCCGACGACTTTGCGCGCAAGGATAATGCGCTGTTCCTCGGCCGCGGCATGCACTATCCGATCGCTCTGGAAGGTGCCTTGAAGCTCAAGGAAATTTCGTACATCCACGCCGAAGCGTATCCTGCGGGCGAACTCAAGCATGGTCCGCTGGCGCTGGTGACCGATGAAATGCCGGTCGTCACGATCGCACCGAACGATGCGCTGCTGGAAAAGCTGAAATCGAACATGCAGGAAGTACGCGCCCGCGGCGGCCAGCTGTATGTGTTCGCCGACGTCGATTCGCGCATCACCTCGGGCGATGGCTTGCATGTGATTCGTTTGCCGGAACACTACGGTTTGCTGTCGCCGATCCTGCACGTTGTGGCGCTGCAATTGCTGGCGTATCACACCGCGCTGGCCAAGGGGACGGATGTGGACAAGCCGCGTAATCTGGCCAAGTCGGTGACGGTGGAGTAAAAGCAGCTGGCGTGCTGACTCAAATGACTAGAACAAATAAAGTCAGTCTTAAAGCAATAAAGTTAGTCGCTTCTTCCCGCCGCTGACGCTGCCCTTACAACGTCTTCAATAAATCGCTGCCAGTGGATCTTCGTTACTGAAAGATCTACCGGCAGAAGTCAATAATGCACCGTAAAATCGTTAAGGTCATCCCATTTCAAGCGATTCGCGTTTTGGCAGCGCAGATGGTAAATGCGGCTCAGTCCGTCGTGCAAATCAACGTTTTGGCCACGCCATCACAGCAGCGCATCGCAACAAACCAGCTTCATGAACTAATTACCGAAAGGCTTCAAGCATGAGTGCTCGGTTCGACCCATGGACCGACGCAGCTGTGATTGCGGCGCGCCTATCGGTGCCAACGAGCCGCTTGGTGTTGATCATTGGTGCAGAAAATTGGTGTCAGAGCTGCCGAACGCTCCGCCCGGTCTTCGAGTCTTTAGCGGCGCACCAGGCTAACCTGAAGGATATTTGGCTCTGGCTCGATTTGGAGGAACATGCCGAGTTTGTAGATGACTTTATTCCAGAGGATCTGCCACTCCTGCTCAGCTATTCGGGTCGAGACCTGACCCATGCGGTTATCGTTAGCGATTTGACCGTAGCGGCTCTAGAAGATTTACTGTCGCAGTCAGAGCGCATCGACCAAACTATTCCGCCAAATATACGTACGCGCCTGATGACCGTTGACTGGGCACTTTAGGTCTCGTCGGTATCTCGCTCCGCCTCCGTGCCTGGGGTCGGGTATTTCTTGGCGAACCCAACGGTGCGATCAATATTGGTACCGCTTAACGCGGCCCTGTGGTCTTGGGTAGCCGCTGCGTTTGCAAGATGAACGGTGTGCAGATTGGCTGCGGCATCGATGGGAATGGCATCATCACCATTTAAGGATTCTTTCAATGAAGATGCGCATCGAAATTTCTGACCAATGGGCCGTAATCCGGCTCATTGCCAACCAGTTTTTCTGTCCGAATATAATCGACTCAGCCGAATGCGCACGTCCGCGATCCGCTGAGTCAACGCATGGGTAAGGGGGATTCACGTATGAACGACTCGCTCAAATCAATAAATAGTTTCCTCCGCGAAGCCCGTTTAGAGGCTGGCAATCGAGACTACGCGGCAAGCCTCGCATCGGCTGAGAAGGCCTCTCCTCTGCTTGATACGTTGTCCCTCGACAGCACGCCGTCGGCAAAATACCACGATGCATGGGGCGGCTACTTCCAGCAAAAGCTCAAGTGCCTCCGTCAGCTTCAGATGACTGACGCGTTGAGTGCGACCTGTCATGCGGTCCTTGACCGCTTTCCCATTGACGAAGAGGACTGCGCGAATGAACACCCCATCACGCTCCAAGTCGCCCGCCGCGCCTTAAGGCAGCTTGCAACGCTCGCCTTGGAACGGAGAGATGCAGACGCGGCGGTGGAATGGATGGAGCGCTGTTTCGCGCTCACTGCAAGCAATGACGAAGTGGACGACCCTTTTGTCTCGAGCTACGTGCTGCGCGCTATCGTATTTCTAGCCGGGTATCGCAGCGAGCCTGATCGGTATCAAATCCGATTTTTTGAGAGCCTGGATGAACTGACGTTCAAGGCCCGCAAGTTCCCTGAAATACGGATAGACGATCCCGAACTGGTCGCATTTCTGGAGGATCCGGCGTACCTAGCCTATCAAGCGAGCAAGCCGGCCGAGGTGTTGAGCAAAGGTGGCCCGGGCGAAACGTGGGAGAGCGCATTGGACAGGTTCCGTGCCTTCGCGGAGGAGCTGCAGGTTGCGCAGCAAAGCCCTTTGGCGGACAGCGACTTTGAGATCGAGGTATGGCCAGTGGCACTGTCCGATTTGATGACCCATGAAAAAAATTGGGACTGCATGGCACCTGCCGCTTTACGGGAGCTGTATCTCGACCATGGCAGTTTCAAGGTGCAGGACGAGTGGGGGGCCCTGACCTTGTACGGCCACGGCGAGGACGGACTGCGGTTGTTCGGAGGAATCGTTCACATGATTGATCAGCTTTGGGGCGGGCGCCCGGAGTTTGACAACGATTTCTCCGCCGACGAGATTGCATTCCTCAATGCAAACTTCTTCGTATTCGGCCAGTTTTGCCATGATTCGAACGTCTATACGCACTTGTTCTTCGATCGCGATGGACGTTTTGGCAGCGTGCGCTATGACCAGGATGAGTGGGGCCCGATGGAGACCGCGCTCAGGCATATGATCGACGGTCGGCAGGCGTGCTTCCAGAGCCTCGATGATCTGATCTCGGAGCAAATGAATGCCGTCATTGAATACCTCATCTACCTCGACGACGAGGCACGCATGGAGGGGTAAGTCGAGGGACTTTCGGCGAACAAACTCGGTGTAACGGCTCGCGTTTGAAACCGGCCGTGCTTGCATTCGACGCCCGTTTCGGCTCGAATTAACTGCAAATGACGGACGTCGCATGCTCACACTATCTGCAAACGAGCTTGCAATCGATGGCTCCGGCTCGTATTCCACCACCGTCTGCTCACGCTAAATGCAAATGACGGCTCATATCGGCAAGCCCGCCCGTAAG
>NZ_JAQOZV010000070.1:0-33063 GCF_030348125.1 Massilia sp. DJPM01 | reverse complement strand
TCAGGACTTGGCCCATACTGTTGACCTCGTATTTCCACTTGCGTGGTAAGCCGACCAAAGCCGCGTTAAAGCCAAGTACGCCGGTTGCGTCGTTGGTGGCCTGTTCCGTTCGCGTCACAAGATTGCCGGCTTCATCATATTCATACGTCGTGCGTTTTTTTGGCTCGGAAATCTGCAATGGCAGGCGATACTTGGCATGCCATTTCGTATTGGTTTTACGCAGCGGCGCGGTCAAGCTCGTTGCGGCCATCAGACTCGGGCAACTAGCCGTGCTCGTCGCGCCCTCGATACGCATGGTTTCGAGATTGCGCGACAGATCGTAGGCGAAGCAGCTCAGATTGCCTTGCCAGTCTTTCAGGGTGCTATCGTTCCCATTGACGTCGTAAGTGCGCGCCGCATAGTCGCCGCATTCGATGCACGGCTTATCGATCGAGGTATTGCGAGCATTGCCAAGAATGCGGGTGAAGTTATAAGTCGTGGACGTGGTCACAGGGCTCGAAGGCAGACCTGTATAGTGCTCCACGATTGCTGACGTATTGGATTGGTCGGCTTTATAGGCGACTTTTACTTTTTCCACACCATCCGCGAGCTCCGACGAGGTTGCACGTCCCAGGCAGTCGTAGGTCCAGCTGATATGGCGGTCGCCGTTTTCATCGATATACCCTGTCCAGGCGTTGAGCAGACGGCCGAAGCCGTTCGCCACTCCCGGCGTGGCAGTGCATGCAACGCCGCCGTTAATCTGGGCAGACTCGTTGTACATATACGTTCTGCTGGTCGCGTCTGGATAGGTCACTTTCGTGAGATTATTTGCCGTACATGCCGCGTTATTTTCGTCAGGGCTCACACACCCGCCCGAAGCGCCATCGTATTCGTAAACGTAGGGCTGGCCTGCGGGATCGATCGCCTTGACAATGCGCCCGCGAGCGTCATACTCAAAATGCAGTTTGAAACCCAGGCTGTCGGTCACACACATGAGTTTGCCGGCAGGAAGGGTCGCACCTGCTTGGGCAAGGCTACACAGCGGGGCATTGGCGGGGCTTCTTCCCACATTGCTATCGTTGGTAGCACCGTTGCTGTAGGTAAAGCGCTGCGTCACGCCGTTGCGATTGGTGGTGGAAATGAGCTGACCCACAGCCGAATAGCGTTCGGTAACATCACCCCGAGCCGACTGGTAAATCCATTCGATGACTGCTGTTTTATCGCTGTTGTACGTGGACGTGAGCGTGTCGCTATTTTGGGCATTGCCTTTCCATACGCTACCCTCCAGTTTGAAGAAGTGGCGTTTGCCATCTCCTCTTACGATCGATGCGGCCCCCGGAAGAAGAGAGGGAATCGGATTCGAGGTTTCGCACAAAACAATTGCTTTCGTGTCTTCACGGCGCCAGCACATTGCATACCCGGTACCTGTCGGGAGAACTGTTTCGGCTCGGAGAACAGCATCATACGGTTGCGTCCAGCGATTCCCGAAGGAGCGCACTGCCGCCGCGTCCCAGTTGAGTGGGTCACTGTTATAGGTACGGCGAATTGCCAGCGTACTTACCGGTGACGCGGAGGCATAATCGTTCTCGATGTGCCACATGTTTCCCGTTGCTGGGTTGATGGGCTTGCCGCACTTTGGTTGCGGGGCGCCACTTTCCGGGCAACTCGGGCCATTGTTTGACGGCTCCCCCAGTTGGGGGGCCGGGGTGACTGGCACACAAGTGTCGACGTCTTCAAAATATTTTTTTCCAGCGGGACAATGGCATGTTTGGCTGGGCGGGTCGATATAGAACTGCGCATCCTGGTGAGCGCCTTGGGGGCACCGGGCTAATCCTCCGCTACGTGTATCGTTATCATCTTTAAATGTCTTGAATATGCAAGGAATATTGATCTGACCGGCCGGGTGCGCCGCGTTCCATGTCGCATAATCCACTCGCGGATTGCTCACATCGCTTTGCCATTCGGCGGCATACATCGGCGCAGCCGCACTGCACGCGCCCTGTAACGAATTGACCTCAACCGTCGTTATTTTTCCAGTTGACCAGGAACCAAATTGCGCCCAGTATTTGACTTTGGGCGGCTTGGCCTGCGCGCTGAAAACGCATGATGCCAGTAACATAAAGACAATTGCCTTGCCAAGGCGACGGACCGACAAACCGTGCCATATCTGCCGTGCACGCTGCCCTACGGCGAGGAATGCGCTTGCGCGCGAACTTAAAATTTTACTCACATACTCTCCGCTAATTCGAAAATCGGGGTAATTGGTTCAGCGGCTGTGCCGCTAAGAAGGCGCGTCAGCCATACGAACAATGTGTTCCCACAGGAAACCTCAAGTATACAGATGTAATTACAAAAAAGCATTAAATTGCCTTACATTTTGTGATGTTGCTCATAAAAAATAATTGGACATCGTGACTTGACAGGGCTCGCCGTCCCACTGACGCACTTGCTTAGCGCTCATGATCCACCCATCCTGCATCGTTCATGCATGTCTGTTTTCTGGCAGCTGTGCCCGCCCCCCTGCGTGCGAAAGAGAACAGAACACAAGCGTCTTTATGTCGGATAATATCGGGTGTTATCGTCTTCGATATTGCCCCTACAGAACACATGCACACGATGGATTTAACGCGCGACGAACCCCGCGAAGGACGCCCTGCCACCGCTGCGCCGCACGCCAATGCGTCGGCCTTGCCGGCGCCAATCGCCAGCTGGCTGCAACGGGTCGAGGCTGCCGCCCACCCGCAGCCCAAGCTCGACCTGGAGGTCAAGGATCCCAAAGTCGCCCAATACAAGTTCGTTTATGTCCTGGCCCCCACCAGCGGCGGCCGCCACGTCGCCCTGTGCCTGTGCAAGGCCCGCCTGCGCCCGAACGGGGAAGTGGCGGCCGCCAGCCCGGTCAGCGAAGTGTTTTCCCTGCTCTCGGCCCCGCCCGCCTACCTCGAAGGCGACGATGAAGACCTGGTGCGCTTCTTCATCGCCATGCGCAGCGGCGCCGCGTCCCAGGGTGGCAGCGCGACCGAGCCGAAAGGCAAGGTCGGCGCCATCCTCCTGCAAATGTTGCTGGAACAAGACAAACTGCTGTGGGCCAATTCCTGGGCCGACATGGCCAATGGCCTGATCTATCCGCTCCAGGCCGGCCCCGTGCGCGAGGCCAACCTGGTCTGGCGCGAGGAAGGCCGTACCGCGCGCCTCGGCTGGCAAGTCCAGCCCGCCAGCGGCGCGACCCACACCGCCGCCGACCAGATCGATTACATGCTGCCGACCGATCCGCCGTGGTATATCGACAACTTGTCCTGCGGCGCGCTTGCGCTCAACCGCGGCGGCGTCGATATTTCCCTGGTCGACTTGCAGGCGCTGGTGGCGCAAGCCCCTGCGCTCAGCGGCAACGATAAAAAACGCGTGTCGCAACTGTTGCTGGCCCATGGCCTGCAACAACTGATGCCCCTGCCGCAGCCGCTGATCCAGCGCCTGCGCGACGACGTCAAGCCGCGTCCGCACTTGCTGCTCGACAGCGTGCCCCTGGCCGACGGCCCGCACCAGCGCTGGCACGATTACGCCGTGCTGTCCTTCGATTACGACGGCGAGCGCGTCGCCTTCGACCCGGCCCAGCGCGTGGTGCGCCAGGTGGGCGACGTGACCGAAGTCATCGCCCGCGATATCCAGGCCGAGGCCGCCTCGCTGGACGAACTGACCGCCCTGGGTTTCCGCAAACCGGGCACGCCGCCGCTCAACGCCCTGGCCGGCGCCCAGCAGCTGGAAAGCCAGGCGCACTGGTTGCGCTTTGCCGAAGGCGACCTGGCCGGCCTGATCGAAGCCGGCTGGCATGTGCAGAAATCCAGCAAATACCGCTACGACGTGGTCGCGGTCGAAGACTGGTATGCCGAGATCGACGAGCCGGCCGAAGCGGGCAACGCCTGGTTCGAGCTGGAGCTGGGCATCGTGGTCAACCAGAAACGCGTGCCGCTGCTGCCGGTGCTGGTACAGCTGATCCGCAGCGCCCCGAGCGACTTCGATCCCGAGGTCCTGGCCGCCCACGGCGATAGCGACCAGATGCTGGCCACCCTGCCCGACGGCCTGCGCGTGGCGCTGCCCTGGGGCCGTCTCAAGCCGATTCTCAACACGCTGGGTGAACTTTATTTCAGCGACAAGATCAAAAACAAGGTCAGGCTCTCGACCCTGGATGCGGGCCGGCTCGAAGAACTGGCACGCGGAACCGCTTTGCGCTGGTTCGGCGGCGAGCAGTTGCGCGAAACCGGCCGTAAGCTGAGCTTGTTCGGTTCCGTACAAAAAGTGGCGCCCCCGGTGGGGCTGCAGGCGACCCTGCGCGACTACCAGGCAGATGGCTTGGCCTGGATGCAATTCCTGCGCGAGTACGACCTGGCCGGCATCCTGGCCGATGACATGGGCTTGGGCAAGACGGTGCAAACCCTGGCCCACATCCTGATCGAGAAGGAAGCCGGCCGCCTGACCCATCCAGCCCTGGTCATCGCGCCCACCAGCCTGATGACCAACTGGCAGGACGAAGCGGCCCGCTTCGCGCCCGACCTGCGCGTGCTGCTGCTGCAAGGCAAGGAGCGCCTGGAACAGTTCGACAAGATCGAGGAAGTCGATCTGGTCTTGACCACTTACGCCCTGTTGCCACGCGATGAAGAAAAACTGCGCGAGCACGAGTTCCACCTGGTCATCCTCGACGAATCGCATTACATCAAGAACACGCGCTCCAAGGCAGCCCAGAGCGCCGGCCTGCTCAAATCGCGCCACCGCCTGTGCCTGACCGGCACCCCGCTCGAAAATCACCTGGGCGAGCTGTGGTCGCAATTCCATTTCCTGCTGCCGGGCTTGCTGGGCGATGAAAAAACCTTCAACAGCCAGTTCCGCCATCCGATCGAGCGCCAGGACGACCCGCTGCGGCGCGCGCTGCTGAACCGCCGCATCCGTCCCTTCCTGCTGCGCCGGACCAAGGACAATGTCGCCAAGGAATTGCCGCCAAAGACGGAAATGGTGCGCAAGGTCGAATTGTCGGGCGCCCAGCGCGACCTGTACGAAACCGTGCGCCTGGCGATGGACAAGAAAGTGCGCGACGAAATCGACAAAAAAGGCGTGGCGCGCAGCCAGATCGTCATTCTCGAAGCCTTGCTCAAGCTGCGCCAGGTCTGCTGCGACCCGCGCCTGGTGAAAGCCCTGCCTGCCAAGAAGAAGGACAGCGGTTCCGCCAAGCTGATCGACCTGATGCAGATGGTCGACGATTTGCTCGAAGAAGGCCGCAAGATCCTGGTGTTCTCGCAATTTACCAGCATGCTGGCGCTGATCGAGGAAGAGCTCAACGCGCGCCGCATTCCGTACGCCTTGCTCACCGGCGACACCAAGGACCGCGCGGCCCAGGTCGCCGCCTTCCAGCAGGGTGCGGTGCCGATTTTCCTGATCAGCCTGAAAGCGGGCGGTGTCGGCCTGAACCTGACCGCGGCCGATACCGTGATCCATTACGATCCGTGGTGGAACCCGGCCGCCGAAAACCAGGCCACCGACCGCGCCTGGCGCATCGGACAGGACAAGCCCGTGTTCGTGTACAAGCTGATCGCCAAGGGAACCCTGGAAGAAAAGATTCAGTTGCTGCAGCAAAAGAAATCCGACCTGGCCCAGTCCATCCTGGCCGAGGGCGAGTCGCAAAAAATGAGCCTGACGCAGGAAGATCTGCAAGCCATTTTCGCGCCGCTGGAGGAGTAGCAGCCTCTGGTGTGCGTTCATATACTTTCCTGCAACGTTGGCGATATACTAGCGGAGTGTGACTGTTGAACAGGTAAGGAAAGCGTTCCATGCATATCGGTGTCAGTGAGGCAAGCAAGGCAATCATGCCGACCGGCGACACGGTGCTCATGGAACAGTTTCGTGCCATCGCCGAGTTGCGTGGCGACGTCGCCTGGATCGTCGATTGTGCATCGGGGGCGCTGTCGTACATCAGCCCGTCCGTCCGTGACATGCTGGGATATGCGCCCAGAGATTTCATTAGGCAACTTTCCAGCCACGACGCGGCGTCGCCGCTGGCTACCTTGTGCGCGGGATTGCCGGAGCGCCTGGCGCGTTTTGCGGCAGGCGACCAAAGCCGGCGCGCGCTGGTGCGCCACTTCGACCAGCTGCGTGAGGATGGCAGCACGGTCCCGCTCGATGTGCGGTCCACTTTGTTGACGGATTCCAACGGCAAACCCAGCGTCCTGGTCGGCGTGATGATCGATACCAGCGCCGAACGTGAGCGTGCCGAGCGACAACGCCGTTTCGCGAGTATGCTGAATCATGAATTCCGTACGCCCTTGTCGACCATCGACGGCGCCATCCAGCGCCTCGAAGCGACCGGGGCCAAGGCCGACGAGCCGACCCGGCTGCGCTACCGCAAGATCCAGGCAGCCGTGGACCGCCTGACCGGCATGCTTGACGAGTACCTGTCGCCCGACCGCATGGACGAAATCGGGGGTACGCGCCCGCCGGACAGTGTCGCGCCTGAGCTGCTGTTGCAGGAAGCGGCCGCCCGGATTGGCGCGGCGGGCGGCACTGCGCTGGTCGAGTGCAGCGGCTTGCCGCCCTTGATCCGGGCCCAGCCGACCGGCCTGCGCCTGGCGTTGAACGTGCTTGTGGATAACGCATTGCAATACGCGCCGCCCGGCCAGCCGGTCATCCTGGCCGGTCACGCGACGGCGGACGGCATCGAACTGTCCGTGCGCGATCACGGCGAGGGCGTGCCCGGCGCGGAAACCGGCGCGATTTTCGGCAAGGGGTATCGGGGAAGTAATGCCGTGGGCCAGGGTTCCGGTTTGGGCCTGTACATGGCGCGTTCGGTGATCGAGGTACATGGGGGAAGCATCGGTGTTCAAAATGTGGCACCATCAGGCGCCTTGTTCAAAATCTGGCTCCCGGCGCAACGCGCCGCAGGGAAAAGAGTTGCGCCAGAAGAGTGCAGCAGTGATAATTCCGCTAATCAACACACAAGGGAAGGCGCCGCGCGCAAGTAAGGAATCGATGCACGGGGTAATGAAATGAAGAAAATGGCCAACCCATGACGCAGATATTGATTGTTGAGGACAACGGCGACTATGCCGGCGATATGGCGGAGTTTCTGACGGAACTCAACCATGAAGTGATGGTTGCGACCACCGCCGCCGACATGTGGGCCGCGCTGACCAAGACCCCGACCGCCGTGGTCGTGCTCGATCTCGGCTTGCCGGATGAAGATGGTTTCAATGTCATTCCGCGCATGCGCCAGCTGTATCCGGAAATCGGCCTGCTGGTGCTGACCGGGCGCGTCGCCTTCGACAACCGCATTCTCGGCCTGCGCCTGGGCGCCGACCATTACCTGACCAAGCCGATCAAGTTTCCGGAATTGGCCGCCCATATCGAGGCGCTGGACCGGCGCGTGCGTCCGCCCGAGCCGGCCGCCCAGCTGCCGAGCAAGTGGACTTTGCGCGTCAGCGCGCGCCAGCTCGAACTGATGGGGGCGGTGGTCGACCTGACCGAGAAGGAATGCAATTTTCTGCACCTGCTCACGCTCAACACCCGTCCCGTGCCACGCCAGGTGATCGTGGCCGGCATGGGCGGCGACGATCCCGACGCCAGCCGCCGGGTCGACATGCTGGTCTACCGCCTGCGCAAGAAAGCCCGCTCGGGCCTGGGCCAGGACCTGCCTCTGCGCAGTGCCTACGGCGAAGGCTACAGCCTGTCGGCCGGTTTCACCCTGGCGTAAGCTGGTTCACAGACCACTCGCTCAGCCGAACCGTTCCCGCAGCCCGGAACCCCAGCTCCGTCATCACCGGCCTGGGCGGCCCCCTTGGCGGGGATCCAAAGCACCTCGGCTCAGGCAGACGCGAAAAATCAGGGACATAGTCGTCCACGATCTTGCGCAGTCCTTTTTTAATTAGGGACAGAACGGCCTGCATGTCGGTAAAATGCGCTGGTCCGCTTCTTTTTCATACCGCCATGGCCCGCCTTCCCCGTCTTGTCCTCCCCCACCAGCCGCACCACATCATCCAGCACGGCAACGACCGCCAGCTGATCTTCCGCGAAAGCGAGGATTACCAGCGCTTCCTCGGCTGGCTGAAAGAAAGCGCCAAGGAATTCAAGGTCGTCATCCACGCCTACGTGCTGATGCCTAACCACCTGCACCTGCTCGCCTCCCCATCGACGGTGGAAGGCCTGGCGCAAACCATGCAGCGGGTCGGCCGCTACTACGTTCCCTGGTTCAACGCCAAGTACGGCCGCAGCGGCAGCCTGTTCCAGGGCCGTTTCAAAACCTCGCTGATCGACGCCGCGGCCTACTTCCTGCTGTGCAGCCGCTATATAGAACACAACCCGGTGCGCAAGGAGCTCGTGTCCGATCCCGTGAATTACCCCTGGTCGAGCTACGCCCACCATGCCGGCGCCCAGCCCGACAGCCTGATCACCGACCACGCGCTCTACTGGGCGCTGGGTAACACCCCCTTCCAGCGCGAAGCGGCTTACATCGAGCTGAGCCGGCCAACCCTGACGCGCGAGCAGCTCGACCAGATCAATGCCGCCGTGCTCAAGGGCTGGCCGCTCGGTTCCGATGCCTTCAAGACAGAATTGCAACACCGCGCCAAGCGCCAGGTATTGCCCGCCAAGCGGGGGCGACCGTTCAAAATCAAGGCTCCCGCCCCCTGAAAACGCCCGGTGGGCGTTTTTTTTTGGCCTGCCGAAAACGTCAAAACCCCTTGTTGCACCTAAGCTCAAGGCATAAACCCGTCAATCGCTCCACTATGTCCCTATTTAATTTTCGGAGCGACGCGGTGGCGATTAATTCGACTCCGACCCTAATTAATCCTATTGCTGATTCTGCTGCATTGCACTAATCTTGGTCTTCGACTTTCAAAAGCTGTGGAGAATGCGCATGATTGCCCAAGGTTTGTACGATCCGTCCAATGAACACGATGCCTGCGGCGTCGGTTTCATCGCCCACATCAAGGGCAACAAGAGCCATTCCATCATCGAGCAGGGCCTCTTGATCCTGAAAAACCTCGATCACCGGGGTGCCGTCGGTGCCGACAAGCTGATGGGCGATGGCGCCGGCATCCTGATCCAGCTCCCGGACCAGTATTTCCGCGACGAGATGGCGAAACAGGGCGTGGAACTGCCTCCGCCGGGCGAATACGGCGTCGGCATGGTGTTCCTGCCGAAAGAAAACGCCTCGCGCATCGCTTGTGAGCAAGAAATTGAACGCGCCGTGCGCATCGAAGGCCAGGTCGTGCTCGGCTGGCGTAACGTGCCGCTGGATGACACCATGCCGATGTCGCCTACCGTGCGCGGCAAGGAACCGGTGATCCGCCAGATCTTCATCGGCCGCGGCCCGGACATCATGGTCACCGACGCGCTCGAACGTAAGCTGTACGTGATCCGCAAATCGTCCGGCCACGCGATCCAGGCACTCAAGCTCTTGCACGGCAAGGAATTCTTCGTGCCATCGATGTCGGCCCGCACCATCGTCTATAAAGGCTTGCTGCTGGCCGACCAGGTCGGTGTCTATTACAAGGACTTGCAAGACCCGCGCTGCATTTCGGCGCTGGCGCTGGTGCACCAGCGTTTCTCGACCAATACCTTCCCGGAATGGCCGCTGGCCCACCCCTACCGCCTGATCGCCCACAATGGCGAGATCAACACCGTCAAAGGCAACTTCAACTGGATGCGCGCGCGCGAAGGCGTGATGAAGTCGGCCGTGCTGGGCGACGACCTGCAAAAGCTGTTCCCGCTGATCTATGAAGGCCAGTCCGACACCGCCTGCTTCGACAACGCCCTTGAACTGCTGATCATGGCCGGCTACCCGATCGCCCAGGCCATGATGATGATGATCCCGGAAGCCTGGGAAAATCACACCATGATGGACGACAACCGCCGCGCCTTCTACGAATACCACGCCGCGATGATGGAACCGTGGGACGGCCCGGCCGCCATGGCCTTCACCGACGGTCGCCACATCGGCGGCACCCTGGACCGCAACGGCTTGCGTCCGGCGCGCTACATCGTCACCGACGACGACCTGGTCGTGATGGCATCCGAATCGGGCGTGCTGCCGATTCCGGAATCGAAAATCATCCAGAAATGGCGTTTGCAGCCGGGCAAGATGTTCCTGATCGACCTGGAAGCGGGCCGCATCATCGACGACAAGGAATTGAAAGACACCTACGCCAACGCCAAGCCCTACAAGGCGTGGATCAATTCGGTGCGCATCAAGCTGGGCGAGATCAAGCTCAAGGAAAGCCAGCTCGGCCACAACCGCGCCAAGGATGGCGCCCAGCCTGGCGTACCTGCCCAGGGCGAAAAAGCCCCGGCCTCCGTGCTCGACCGTCAGCAAGCCTTCGGCTACACCCAGGAAGACTTGAAATTCCTGATGGCGCCAATGGCCGTGCTCGGCGAAGAAGCCACCGGTTCGATGGGCAACGATTCGCCGCTGGCGGTCATGTCCAACAAGCTCAAGCCGCTGTACAACTATTTCAAGCAACTGTTCGCGCAAGTCACCAACCCGCCGATCGATCCGATCCGCGAAGCCATGGTCATGTCGCTGGTGTCGTTTATCGGCCCCAAGCCGAACTTGCTCGATACCAACAACGTCAACCCGCCGATGCGCCTCGAAGTGTCGCAGCCGGTGCTCGGTTTCGACGACATGGCGCGCCTGCGCAACATCAGCGCCCACACCGGCGGCAAGTTCAAGTCGTATGAGCTGAACATTTGCTACCCGGTCGCCTGGGGCAAGGAAGGCATCGAAGCCTCGCTCGCCTCGCTGTGCGCCGAAGCGGTGGATGCGGTCAAGTCCGGCCACAACATCCTGATCGTGTCCGACCGCGCCGTCTCGGCCGAACAGGTGGCCATTCCGGCCCTGCTGGCCACCTCCACCGTGCACCAGCACCTGGTCGCGCGCGGCTTGCGCGCCTCCACCGGCCTGGTCGTGGAAACCGGCTCGGCCCGCGAAACCCACCACTTCGCCCTGCTGGCCGGCTACGGCGCCGAAGCCGTCCACCCTTACCTGGCCATGGAAACCCTGGTCGAACTGGCGCAGGGCATGAGCGGCGACCTGTCCGGCGACACCGCCATCTATAACTACACCAAGGCCGTCGGCAAGGGCTTGATGAAGGTGATGTCCAAGATGGGCATCTCGACCTACATGTCGTACTGCGGCGCGCAAATCTTCGAAGTCATCGGCCTGAATAAATCGCTGGTCGACAAATACTTCAAGGGCACGTCCTCCAACGTCGAAGGCATCGGCGTGTTCGAGGTGGCCGAGGAAGCCCTGCGCCTGCACACCCTGGCCTTCGGCAACGACCCGCTGTTGCTCGACGCCCTGGACGCCGGCGGCGAATACGCCTTCCGCGTGCGCGGCGAAGAACACATGTGGACGCCTGACGCGATCGCCAAGCTGCAACACTCCACCCGTAGCAACAATTTTTCGAGCTACAAGGAATACGCGCAAATCATCAATGACCAGAGCCGTCGTCATTTGACACTGCGCGGCCTGTTCGAGTTCAAACTCGATCCGACCAAAGCCATTCCGCTCGATGAAGTCGAACCTGCCAAGGAAATCGTCAAGCGCTTCGCCACCGGCGCCATGTCGATGGGTTCGATCAGCACCGAAGCCCACGCCACCCTGGCCATCGCCCTGAACCGCATCGGCGGCAAGTCGAACACGGGCGAAGGCGGTGAAGATCCTTTCCGCTACACCAAGGAATTGAAAGGCATTAAGATCAAGCAGGGCGAAACGATGGCCTCCGTCATCGGCGAGCAAAACGTGGTGGTCGACATTCCTTTGCAGGAAGGCGATTCCCTGCGTTCGCGCATCAAGCAGGTCGCCTCGGGCCGCTTCGGCGTCACCGCCGAGTACCTGAACTCGGCTGACCAGATCCAGATCAAGATGGCGCAGGGTGCCAAACCTGGCGAAGGCGGCCAGCTGCCGGGCCACAAAGTGACCGAATATATCGCCAGCCTGCGCTTCTCGGTGCCGGGCGTGGGCCTGATTTCTCCGCCGCCGCACCACGATATTTATTCGATCGAAGATCTGGCGCAACTGATTCACGATCTCAAGAACGCCAACCCGCGCGCTTCGATTTCGGTCAAGCTGGTCTCGGAAGTGGGTATCGGCACGGTTGCCGCCGGTGTCACCAAGGCCAAGGCCGACCACGTGGTCGTTGCCGGCCATGACGGCGGCACGGGCGCATCGCCATTGTCGTCGGTCAAGCACGCCGGCACGCCATGGGAGTTGGGCCTGGCCGAAACCCAGCAAACGCTGGTGTTAAATGGCTTGCGCAGCCGTATCCGGGTGCAGGCCGATGGCCAGATGAAAACCGGCCGCGACGTCGTCATCGCCGCCATGCTGGGCGCCGACGAGATCGGTTTCGCCACGGCACCGCTGGTGGTTGAAGGTTGCATCATGATGCGCAAATGCCACCTGAACACCTGCCCGGTCGGCGTTGCAACCCAGGACCCAATTCTGCGCGCCAAGTTCTCTGGCAAGCCTGAATACGTGGTCAACTATTTCTTCTTCGTCGCTGAAGAAGCGCGCCAGTTGATGGCCCAACTCGGTATCCGCAGCTACGATGAATTGATCGGCCGGGTCGACTTGCTCGACAAATCGAAAGCCATCAGCCACTGGAAAGCGCGTGGCCTGGATTTTTCCAACATTTTCTATCAGCCGGTGGTGCCGGTGGGCGGCGCCGTGCGCCAGGTCGAAGAGCAAGACCATGGCCTGGAAAAAGCCCTGGACCACAAGCTCATCGCACAAGCCAAGGCCGCCCTGGAAAAAGGCGAGCGCGTCTCCTTTATCTCGCCGGTGCGCAACGTCAACCGTACCGTCGGCACCATGCTGTCGGGCGAAGTGGCCAAGCGCTACGGCCACGCCGGTTTGCCGGACGACACCATCCACATCCAGCTGCAAGGCACGGCCGGCCAGTCCGCCGCCGCCTTCCTGGCCGCCGGTATCACCCTGGATCTGGTGGGTGAAGGCAACGATTACGTCGGCAAGGGCTTGTCGGGCGGGCGCATCATCGTGCGGCCGAATACCGAGTTCCGCGGCTGGGCGGTCGACAACATCATCGTCGGCAACACGGTCTTGTACGGCGCAATTGCCGGCGAAGCCTTCTTTAATGGTGTGGCGGGCGAACGCTTTGCCGTGCGCAACTCCGGCGCCACCGCGATTGTCGAAGGCTGCGGCGACCACGGTTGCGAATACATGACCGGCGGCACGGTCGTGGTACTGGGTGCGACGGGCCGCAACTTTGCGGCGGGCATGTCGGGCGGGGTGGCGTATGTCTACGATCCACTGGGCGACTTCGAGAAGAAGTGCAATACCGCCATGGTCAACCTGGAGCGCGTGCTCAGCACCAAGGAGCAGGGCGATCGCGCCGGCTGGCACAGCCAGAGCCGCGCCAGCGACCCGGAATCGGACGAAGCCATCCTCAAGCGCCTGATCGAACGCCACTTCAAGCACACGGGCTCGACCCGCGCGCGCAACCTGCTGGACGACTGGGCGACAGCACGCTCCAAGTTCGTCAAAGTGTTCCCGACCGAATACAAACGGGCGCTGGAAGAATTGCACAACAGCAGCATGGAAGAAGCGAACGACAAGATCGACGCCGTCGCCAAGATCGCTGCCTAAGACAGCCCCGGCGGGCACATGAGGCCCGCCGCATAGAACACAAGGAAAAACATCGTGGGTAAAATTACCGGCTTCATGGAATTCAAGCGTCAGGACGAGGGCTATCTCGAGCCTGCGGCGCGCGTCAAGAACTACAAGGAATTCGTGCTGCACCTGAGCGATCCGCAAGCCAAGGTGCAGGCGGCGCGCTGCATGGATTGCGGCATCCCTTTCTGCAATAGCGGCTGTCCTGTCAACAACATCATCCCGGACTGGAACGATCTCGTTTTTCACGGCAACTATCGCGCCGCGCTGGAAAACCTGCACTCGACCAATAATTTCCCCGAGTTCACCGGCCGCGTCTGTCCCGCGCCGTGCGAGTCGGCCTGTACCCTGGGCATCATTAACGATCCGGTCGGCATCAAGTCGATCGAGCACAAGATCATCGATACCGGCTGGGAACACGGCTGGGTGGTTCCGCAGCCGCCGGAAAAGCTGACTGGCAAGAAAGTGGCCATCATCGGTTCCGGCCCGGCCGGCCTGGCGGCGGCGCAGCAACTGGCGCGCGTCGGCCACGCCGTCACCGTGTTCGAGAAGAGCGACCGCATCGGCGGCCTGCTGCGCTACGGCATTCCCGACTTCAAGATGGAAAAGACCCACATCGACCTGCGCGTGAAGCAGATGGAAGCCGAAGGCGTGACATTCCGCACCAGCGTGCTGGTCGGCAAGGATTTCCCGGCCACGGTTAACAACTGGGCCAAGGAAACGATTTTCCCGGAAGACCTGGAAAAGGATTTCGACGCCGTCATCATGGCTGGCGGCGCCGAGCAGCCGCGCGACTTGCCGGTCCCGGGGCGCGAGCTCAAGGGCGTGCACTTCGCGATGGACTTCCTGCCGCTGCAAAACAAGGTCAACGCCGGCGACAAGCTCAAGGACCAGATCAAGGCCAGCGGCAAGAACGTGGTCGTGATCGGCGGCGGCGACACCGGGTCCGACTGTGTCGGCACCTCGAACCGCCACGGCGCGCTGTCGGTGGCCCAGTTCGAACTGATGCCGCAGCCGCCCGAGCAGGAAAACAAGCCGCTGGTCTGGCCGTACTGGCCGACCAAGCTGCGCACCTCGTCCTCGCACGAAGAAGGGTGCGAGCGCGACTGGGCGGTGGCCACCAAGCGCTTCGAAGGCAAGGGCGGCAAGGTCGACAAGCTGATCGCCTGCCGCGTCGAGTGGAAAGACGGCAAGATGATCGAAGTGCCGAATTCCGAATTCGAGATGAAAGCCGACCTGGTGCTGCTGGCCATGGGCTTTGTCTCGCCGGTGCAACAGGTGCTGGACGCCTTCGGCGTGGAAAAAGATGCCCGTGGCAATGCCAAGGCGACGACCGACGGCGATGGCTGCTATGCGACATCGGTGCCGAAAGTGTTCGTGGCCGGCGACATGCGGCGCGGCCAGTCGCTGGTGGTGTGGGCGATCCGCGAAGGCCGCCAGTGCGCGCGCGCCGTTGATGAATTCCTGATGGGCGAATCAGTATTGCCGCGCTAAATATCATTCGCATCGAGAGCACCGTCGTCCCTGCCATTGGCAGAAACGACTCCCCGCGCCAAGTGCCGCCTTGGCGCGGGGACGACGTGAAAAAGTGTCTCTTTTTACGCCTGTTTTACCGCCCTTATATGCATGAAGTAATGTAAAGTTACATAAACGCATTGTTGAGAGGCGGAAATAAATCCACCGCCACACCAATCCCCTCGCCATTCCTATCCCAACAAAATCAAGCACTTACGCACGGAAATATCTGACCCGCCGTTCAGTAGTGTTGTATTCTCACCTCGCGCAGGCATTGTGGATCGGGGGGCCGTCAGCAGAGATTGCCCTTTCTGCACTACAATACGGCATTCCCAAATATGAACAGCGCCGTGTCTAATCTTGTCGAAATCCGCGATCTACATTTTTCTTACGGTGACCGTTCGATCTTGTCGAACCTCCGGATGTACTTCCCACGCGGAAAGGTGGTCGCCGTCATGGGCGGCTCCGGCTGCGGCAAGACCACGGTGCTGCGCCTGATCGGCGGCCAGATCCGCCCGCAAAAAGGCACGGTCATGGTCGCCGGCGAAACCGTCCACCAACTCGATACCGACGGCCTGTACCGCCTGCGCCGCAAGATGGGCATGCTGTTCCAGTTCGGCGCGCTGTTCACCGACCTGACCGTGTTCGAAAACGTCGCCTTCCCGCTTCGCGAGCACACCGACCTGCCCGAGGAACTGATCCGCGACCTGGTGCTCATGAAGCTCAACGCGGTCGGCCTGCGCAATGCCGCCAAACTCAAGCCGGCCGAGATTTCCGGCGGCATGGCGCGCCGCGTGGCCGTTGCCCGCGCCGTCGCGCTCGACCCGGAACTGATCATGTACGACGAACCCTTCGCCGGCCTCGACCCGATCTCGATGGGCGTCACCGCCAACCTGATCCGCCGGCTCAACGATGCCCTCGGCTCCACCTCGATCCTGGTGTCGCACGATGTGCACGAATGCTTTGCGATCGCCGATTATGTCTACTTTATGTCCGCAGGGAAGATTGTCGCCCAAGGGACGCCGGCCGACATGCGCATCTCCGAAGACCCTTATGTCAAGCAATTCGTCAACGCCGCCCCGGATGGCCCGGTGCCCTTCCATTACCCGGGCAAGTCGCTGGCCGAGGACCTCGGTCTGGGAGAGCGCGCATGATCGCTAATATGCTCGCGTCGGTCGGCCGTTCCGTGCGCGAAAACATCGCCAGCGTCGGTTTCGCGACGCGCTCCTTCTTCACCCTGCTCGGCGTGACCCCCGGCGCACTGCGCCGTCCCGGCCTGATTTCCGAACAGATCCATTTCATCGGCAACTATTCGCTGGTGATCATCATCGTCTCCGGCTTGTTCGTCGGCATGGTGCTCGGCTTGCAGGGTTACATCACCCTCACCCCTTACGGCGCCGAACAGAAGCTCGGCCAGGTGGTCGCGCTGGCGCTGGTGCGCGAACTGGGGCCGGTCGTCACCGCCCTGCTGTTCGCCGGCCGCGCCGGTACCTCGCTGACCGCGCAAATCGGCTTGATGAAAGCCGGGGAGCAATTGTCTGCCATGGAAATGATGGCGATTAACCCGGTGCAGCGCGTGCTGGCGCCGCGTTTCTGGGCCGGCGTCATTGCGATGCCGATCCTCGGCACCATCTTCAGCGCCGTCGGCGTGGTCGGCGGCTATCTGGTCGGGGTCCAGCTGATCGGCGTCGATGAAGGCGCCTTCTGGTCGCAGATGCAAGCGAACGTGGATGTGCAGCACGATGTCGTCAACGGCATCATCAAGAGCTTCGTGTTCGGCATCGCCGTCACCTTTACCGCGTTGTTCCAGGGCTACCAAGCCCAGCCGACGCCGGAAGATGTGTCGCGCGCCACCACCCGTACCGTCGTGATCGCGTCGCTGACCGTCTGGGGTCTGGACTTCGTGATGACCGCGATGATGTTTAACTAAATAGATGAATCTGGCGCAACGCAGCCGCATAACAAGAGTTAGGAAATCACATGCAACGTAAATCCATCGACGTCTGGGTCGGCCTGTTTGTTCTGCTGGGTCTGGCAGCGCTGCTGTTCCTGGCCCTCAAGGCCGGTAATATGAGCACCTTGTCGTTCGGCAAGACCTACCTGGTGACGGGCAAGTTCGACAATATCGGCGGCCTCAAGCCGCAGGCCCCGGTGAAAAGCGCCGGCGTGGTGGTGGGGCGCGTGGGCGATATCAAGTTTGATGACAAAACCTATCAGGCGCTGGTAACCTTGGAGCTTGAGACGGGCTACAACTTTCCAAAAGATAGCTCTTTGAAAATCCTGACGGCCGGCCTGCTCGGTGAACAATACATCGGTATTCAAGCAGGTAGCGACGATGCCAACAAGCTGGTCAATGGTGACCGGATTAACAGTACCCAATCTGCCACCGTGCTGGAAGACCTGATTAATCAGTTCATCTACAGCAAGGCGGCCGACGGAAAGGAATAGAGCAATGACTTTACCGAAGCCGAACCGCGCCCTGCACTGGCGCGTCAGCGCTGCCGCCCTGGTGGCCATTGCCACCCTGAGCGGTTGCGCCACCAATCACCCGCGCGATCCGCTCGAACCGTTCAACCGCACGGTGTTCAAGTTCAACGATGCAATCGACCAGGCCGCGCTGAAACCGGTCGCCTCCGCCTACAAGAAGGTCATGCCATCGTTCGTGCAGACCGGCGTGAACAATTTCTTCGGCAACTTGTCCGATGTCTGGACTGGCGCTAACAACTTGATGCAAGGCAAGGGCGAGCAAGGCATGTCCGACTGGACCCGCGTTGCCCTCAACTCGACCTTCGGCATCGGCGGCCTGTTCGACATCGCTTCCGAAGCGGGCTTGAAAAAACACAATGAAGATTTTGGCCAGACCCTCGGCTACTGGGGCGTGCCAAGCGGCCCGTACCTGATGCTGCCGCTGCTGGGACCGTCCACGGTGCGCGACACCAGCGGCTTGCCGGTGGATATGGCCGCCAACGGCTGGTCCTACGTCGATCCGACCTCGACCCGCACCATCGGCACCGCCTTGCGCGTGATCGATGGCCGCGCCAGCATCCTGGACGCCTCGAACTTGATGGAAGAAGCCGCACTCGACCGTTACGAATTCATCCGCGACGGTTTCCTGCAGCGCCGCCAGGGCCAGGTGTTCGATGGCGAAAGCTCGCGCAAGGCCCTGAAAGAGGCCAATGCCGAGCCTAGCGCGAAGAGCATCAGCGCCGCCTACGCGGACGATGCGTCGGATACCGCGCCAGCTACCGCGTCGGCTAGCGCGTCGCCTAGCGCGCCAGCTGCCGCTGCCCCTGCCGCACCGGCTGTGTCATCCGAAACGCCCTCGAAGTAGTTAACCGCTAAACTGGACCGTCATCGCACGGTCCAGCCGGTCTGAACACAACCTTATCGAAAAGAGCTTATGAAACTGATTAAACAACTGATCGCCCTCGCAACCGTGGCCATCGCCACCACCGCTACCGCTACCGCTGCCGCCCAGTCTGAAGCGCCGGACGTGCTCGTCAAACGCATCAGCGCCGACGTGATCGACACCGCCAAGGCCGACAAGGATATCCAGGCCGGCAACCATAAAAAGGTCATGGACCTGGTCGAAAGCAAGATCTTGCCGCACGTCGACTTCCAGCGCATGACCCAGCTGGCCGCCGGCCGTGCCTGGCGCGATGCCACCCCGGAACAGCAAAAGCAGCTCTCGAACGAGTTCCGCACCCTGCTGATCTTCACGTACTCGGGCGCGCTGTCGCAGATCAAGAATGAAACCGTCGAGTTCAAGCCGCTGCGCGCAGCGCCGGAAGACAAGGAAGTCGAAGTGCGTTCGCAAGTCAACGTCGCGCGCGGCGAGCCAGTCACCCTGAACTACCGCCTGGCCCAGAGCCCGACCGGCTGGAAGATTTTCGACATCAACGTGCTCGGCGCGTGGCTGGTGGAAACCTACAAAGGTACCTTCGCATCGGAAATCAACAAGTCCGGCATCGATGGCCTGATCAAGACCCTGGCCGAGCGTAACAAGAAGCTGGCAAGCAAGCCGCTGGCCAAGCCAATCAAATAAGATGGTTCAAACCAACAAGCTCGAGAACATCGATACCCTGACCGTGCACAACGCCAAGGCGGCACTGGTCCAGGGTTTCGATGCGATCAAGGCAGGCCAGACCGTGTTCGATTTCGGCTCCGTCAAGGTCGCCGATTCGTCCGCGGTCGCGGTCCTGCTCGCCTGGCAGCGCGCCGCGCGCAGCGCCGGCGTGGTGCTGTCCTATGTCAATCTTCCGGACAGCCTGAAAAGCCTGGCCGCGCTGTACGGCGTCGATGCCTTCCTGGTGGACACTCCCGCCAAGCTGCACCACCATTGATCTTGCCTTCGGGGAGGCGGATCCGCCTCCCCACTCCCCCTGCCTGTAACTCCGGGCAACTCTGTTTCCTCCGATTTCCCCTATAATTGACGGCTCACCCCGCAATGTCCGTGCATGCTGTATAGACATTTGCTCACTCAAAAAAGACGCATGACAGCGATTCAGATTACCAACGTCGAGAAAAGCTACAAGGCCCTCAAAGCCTTGGGTGGCGTCTCCCTGACGATTGAAGAAGGCGAGTTCTTCGGCCTGCTCGGCCCGAACGGTGCCGGCAAGACCACCCTGATCTCCACCATCGCCGGCCTGATCCGCCCCGATGCGGGCACGGTCGCCATCCACGGCCACGATGTCATCACCGATTTCCGCGAAGCGCGCAAGAAGCTTGGCGTGGTGCCGCAGGAACTGGTGTTCGATCCCTTCTTCACGGTGCGCGAAACCTTGCGCCTGCAATCGGGCTACTTCGGCCTGAAAAACAACGACAAGTGGATCGATGAGGTCATGGGCAACCTGGACCTGACCAACAAGGCCGATGTGAACATGCGCGCGCTGTCGGGCGGCATGAAGCGGCGCGTGCTGGTGGCCCAGGCCCTGGTCCACAAGCCGCCCGTGATCGTGCTCGACGAGCCCACCGCCGGCGTCGACGTCGAACTGCGCCAGACGCTCTGGAAGTTCATCTCGCGTTTGAACAAGGAAGGCCACACGGTGGTCCTGACCACCCACTACCTGGAAGAAGCGCAAGCCATGTGCCAGCGCGTGGCCATGCTCAAGGGCGGCAAGGTGGTCGCGCTCGACACCATGTCGGCCCTGATCCGCCGCATCTCCGGTTCGCAGCTGATCGTGCACCTGGCCAGCGGGAGTCTGCCGGACGACCTGCGCCACCTGGTGTCGCACGACGAGCATGACAATGGTAATGGCAATGGCGGCGGCATGAAGTACAGCCTGCGCGTGAACGAATACGGCGAAGTCGAACAGATTCTGGCGCGCCTGCGCGAATCCGGCGCCGTCATCGACGAAATGCAGCTGCAGCAGGCCGACCTGGAAGACATCTTCCTGCAGATTATGGACAAGGGCGCACTATGAATATGTTCTCGGTGGGCTTCCAGACCCTGCTCTACAAGGAAATGCTGCGCTTCTGGAAGGTCGCCACGCAAACCGTGGCCGCGCCGGTCCTGACGGCCATGCTGTACCTGCTGATCTTCGGCCACGTGCTCGAAGGCCACGTCAACGTGCGCGGCGTGAACTACACCGCCTTCCTGATTCCCGGCCTGGTGATGATGAGCGTGTTGCAGAATTCCTTCGCCAACTCCTCGTCCTCGCTGATCCAGTCCAAGATCACCGGCAACCTGGTGTTCATCTTGCTGCCGCCGCTGTCGCACTGGGAGATCTTGTCGGCCTACGTGCTGGCCTCCGTGGTGCGCGGCCTGACCGTGGGCGCGGGCGTGTTCATCGCCACCGTGTGGTTCGCCAAGCTGTCGTTCGCGGCACCCCTGTGGATACTCGCATTCGCCTTGCTGGGCGCTGCGATTCTCGGCACCATGGGCGTCATTGCCGGCATCTGGGCCGAAAAATTCGACCAGCTGGCCGCCTTCCAGAACTTCCTGATCATGCCCGCCACGTTTTTATCCGGCGTGTTCTACTCGATTCACTCGCTGCCGCCATTCTGGCTCACCGTGTCGCACTTCAATCCGTTTTTCTACATGATCGACGGCTTCCGTCACGGCTTCTTCGGCCAGTCCGACGTGTCGCCGTGGACCAGTCTTGCGATCGTGTCGGCCTTTTTCGCGGTACTCGCGGGTATCGCCATCAACCTGCTCAAGCGCGGCTACAACCTGCGCCATTAATGCGTCATTCTTCAGAGGAATCATCGTGGCTACCACACCAGAACTCATCCACGGCTACATCAGCGCCGGTCTCGAATGCACCCACCTCGAAGTGGAGGGCGACGGCCAGCACTTCACCGCCGTCATCGTCTCGCCGGCGTTTGCCGGCAAGCGCCCGATCCAGCGCCACCAGATCGTCTATGCGGCGCTGGGCGACCGCATGCGCGAAGAAATCCACGCGCTGTCGATGAAAACGCTCACCCCTGAAGAATACCAAGGATAAAAGGATATATAAGCATGGACAAGCTCCAAGTGGTCGGAGGCAAGCGCCTCGAAGGGGAAATCGTCATTTCGGGCGCCAAGAACGCGGCCCTGCCGATCCTGTGCGCCGGTTTGCTCACCTCGGGCGACCTCGAACTGTCGAACGTGCCGCGCCTGCACGACGTCAAGACCATCCTCAAGCTGCTGGCCCAGACCGGCCTGGCGGTGTCGCAGGACGACGAAAAGCTTACCCTCAACGGCAGCGCCATCACCACGCTGGAAGCGCCTTATGAGCTGGTCAAGACCATGCGCGCCTCGATCCTGGTGCTCGGCCCCCTGCTGGCGCGCTTCGGCGAAGCCAAGGTCTCGCTGCCGGGCGGCTGCGCCATCGGTTCGCGTCCGGTCGACCAGCACATCAAGGGCTTGCAGGCGCTCGGCGCCGAGATCACCATCGAAGGCGGCTACATCTACGCCAAGTGCAAAAAGCTCAAGGGCGCGCGCATCCGCACCGACATGATCACCGTCACCGGCACCGAGAACCTGCTGATGGCGGCGACCCTGGCCGACGGCGAAACGATCCTGGAAAATGCCGCGCGCGAGCCGGAAGTGACCGATCTGGCCAACCTGCTGGTCGCCATGGGCGCGAAGATCGAGGGCATCGGCACCGATCGCCTGGTGATCCAGGGCGTGGCCGAACTGCACGGCGCCAAACACGCGGTGATCTCCGACCGCATCGAAGCGGCCACCTTCCTGTGCGCCGTTGCGGCCACCGGCGGCGACATCCTGCTCAAGAACACCCGCACCGACTACTTCGATGTGGCGCTCGACAAGCTGCGCGAGATTGGCCTGGTGATGACCATGGGTCCCGCTTCGATCCGCGCGCAGATGGGCGGCCGTCCCAAGCCGGTCTCGTTCCGCACCACCGAATATCCGGGCTTCCCGACCGACATGCAGGCCCAGTTCATGGCCGTCGATACGATCGCCTCGGGCAGCAGCCGCATCACCGAGACGATTTTCGAGAACCGCTTCATGCACGTGCAAGAGATGAACCGCCTGGGCGCCTCGATCCAGACCGAGGGCAACACCGCCCACGTCAAGGGCGTGGACCGGCTGGTGGGCGCGCCCGTGATGGCGACCGACCTGCGTGCCTCGGCTTCGCTGGTGATCGCCGCCATGGCCGCGCAAGGCACCACCATCATCGACCGTATCTATCACCTCGACCGCGGCTACGACCGCATGGAAGTGAAACTGTCGGCGGTGGGCGCCGATATCGTCCGCATCAAATAAAGAATACATCGATGAGTACATTCAGTAATCCGGCCAACTCCCTGATTTTGGCGCTGTCGAAAGGCCGCATCTTCGACGACACCATGCCGCTCCTGGCGGCGGCCGGCATCATCGTCACCGAAAATCCGGAGACCTCGCGCAAGCTGATCCTGGCGACCAACGATCCGCACGTGCGCGTCATCATCGTGCGCGCGTCCGACGTGCCGACCTACGTGCAGTACGGCGCCGCCGATTTCGGCGTGGCCGGCAAGGACGTCCTGCTGGAGCACGGCGGCGAAGGCCTGTACCAGCCGATCGACCTGAATATCGCCAAATGCCGCATGTCGGTCGCCGTCAACGCCGGCTTCGACTACGACAAGGCGGTGCGCCAGGGCGCGCGCCTGCGCGTGGCCACCAAGTTCGTCCAGACCGCGCGCGAGCACTTCGCCGCCAAGGGCGTGCACGTCGACCTGATCAAGCTGTACGGCTCGATGGAGCTGGCGCCCCTGGTCGGCCTGTCGGACGCGATTGTCGACGTGGTTTCCACCGGCAGCACGCTGCGCGCCAACAACCTGGTCGAAGTCGAAGAGATCATGGACATCTCCTCGCGCCTGGTGGTGAACCAGGCCGCGCTCAAGCTCAAGCGCGAGCGTTTGCAACCGATCCTCGAGGCCTTTGAACGCGCCTCGAAACTCAATAACCAAGCCAAGTCACCATGACCATCCAGATCCGCCACCTCGATTCGGCCCAGCCGGACTTCCAACAACGCCTCGCTACCCTGCTGGCCTTCGAAGCGTCCACCGATGAAGCGATTGAAAAATCGGTGGCGGCGATCCTGCATGACGTCAAACATCGTGGCGACGCCGCCGTCCTCGAATACACCAACAAGTTCGACCGCATTCCCGGCGGCGCCGCCAGCATGGCCGCCTTCGACGTGCCGCAAGCCGAACTGCAGGCCGCCTTGGATTCGCTCCCGGCAGCCCAGCGCGCGGCGCTGGAAACGGCGGCCGAACGGATTCGCGTGTTCCACGAGCGGCAAAAAGAAGAACTGCGCGGCTTCACCTACACCGAGCCGGATGGCACGGTGCTGGGCCAGAAAATCACCCCGCTCGACCGGGTCGGCATCTACGTCCCGGGCGGCAAGGCCGCGTATCCCTCGTCGGTGCTGATGAACGCGGTGCCGGCCAAGGTGGCTGGCGTGCTTGAGATCATCATGGTGGTGCCCACGCCCGACGGCGTGAAGAACCAGATGGTGCTGGCCGCCGCCGCGATTGCGGGCGTGACGCGCGTGATCACCATCGGCGGCGCCCAGGCAGTCGGCGCGCTGGCCTACGGCACCGCCAGCATCGCCCCGGTCGACAAGATCGTCGGTCCGGGCAACGCCTACGTGGCCGCGGCCAAGCGGCGCGTGTTCGGCACCGTCGGCATCGACATGATCGCCGGCCCGTCCGAAATCCTGGTGCTGTGCGACGGCAGCACCGACCCGGACTGGGTCGCGATGGACCTGTTTTCGCAGGCCGAGCACGACGAACTGGCGCAGGCGATCATGCTCTGTCCTGACGCCGACTACATCGCGCGCGTCGAAGCGAGCATCCACAAGCTGCTGCCGACCATGCCGCGCGCGGACACCATCCGCACCTCGATGACCGACCGCGGCGCGCTGGTCAAGGTGCGCGACATGCAGCAAGCGTGCGACATCGCCAACGCCATCGCCGCCGAGCACCTGGAGATTTCGGCCGAGGACCCGCAGCAGTGGGCCGACCGCATCCGCCACGCCGGCGCCATGTTCCTCGGGCGTTTTTCGTCCGAGTCGCTGGGCGACTACTGCTGCGGTCCGAACCACGTGCTGCCGACCTCGCGCACCGCGCGTTTTTCGTCGCCGCTGGGCGTGTACGACTTCCAGAAGCGTTCCTCCGTCATTTTCGTGAGCGAAGCGGGTGCGCAAACGCTGGGCAAGGTCGCGGCCGAACTGGCGTATGGCGAAGGCTTGCAGGCGCACGCCCGCAGCGCCGAACTCCGATTGCGACCTGCGGCATGAGCGACTGGCTCAATCAGGTATTTTGCGAGGATGCGCTGGCCGGACTGGCGCGCATCCCGGACGGTTCCATCGACCTGATTCTGACCGACCCGCCGTATAACCTCGGCAAGGACTACGGCAACGACTCCGACCAGCAAAGCGTGGCCGATTATCTGGCGTGGACCGAGCAATGGATTTCGAAGGCGCTGCCCAAGCTCAAACCCAACGGCAGCCTGTACATCTTTTTGACGTGGCGCTTTTCGCCCGAGATTTTCGTCATGCTCAAGCAGCGCATGACGATGATGAACGAGATTATCTGGGACCGCCGGGTGCCGTCGATGGGCGGCAGCGTGCGCAGTTTCAGTTCGGTGCACGACACGATCGGGTTCTTCGTCAACCGCAAGGATTACTACTTCGACCTGGACGCGGTGCGCATCCCGTATGACGCGGTCACCAAGAAGGCCCGCTCGCGCTCGATTTTCGTCGGCGCCAAGTGGCTGGAAGTGGGCTACAACCCCAAGGATTTGTGGAGCGTCTCGCGCCTGCACCGCGAACACCCGGAGCGCGCCGACCACCCCACCCAGAAGCCGCTCGAGATCATCGAGCGCATGGTCAAGGCATCGTGCCCGCCGGATGGCGTGGTGATGGATTTGTTCATGGGCAGCGGCACCACCGCCATGGCGGCCAAGCGCTGCGGGCGCAATTTTGTCGGCTTCGAGCTCAATGCCGCGTACTGCGAGATCATCGCAGCGCGACTGGCGTCGCCGCCGGAGCAGGAAATGGTCAAGAAGCGCAAGCCGGCCAAGAAGACTGTGCAGGCTGAAAATGTGTAACGTTGTTCCCACCACCGCCATCACCACCACCGCCAGCGACGCTAACTTAAGGAGCAAAGCAGCATGAGTTTCATCGACACGCTGATCGCCAACACGATCCGTCCCGAGATCCAGGCCGACCAGGCCTACGTCGTCCCCGACGCCGACGGCTACATCAAACTCGACGCGATGGAGAATCCTTACTCGCTGCCTGCCCACCTGCGCGAAGAACTGGGCCATCGCCTGGCCGCCGCGGTCCTGAACCGCTACCCGCTGCCCAGCAACGCCACGCTCAAGCACAAGATCTGCGCCCGCCTGGGCATCCCCGATGGCTACGACGTCATCCTCGGCAACGGCTCCGATGAACTGATCTCGATCATGGCCACCGCCGTTTCCGGCGGCGCGCGCCGTCCCGTGATCCTGGCGCCCACGCCCGGCTTCGTGATGTTTTCGCGCTCCGCCATGCTGGCCGGTGCCGAATTCGTCGGCGTGCCGCTGCGTGCCGACATGACGCTCGACAAGGCCAGCATGCTCGCCAACATCGCCGAGCACAAGCCGGCCCTGGTATTCCTGGCCTATCCGAACAACCCGACCGGCACCCTGTTCGACCCGGCCGAGATGGTCGAGATCATCCAGGCCGTGGGCGACACCGGCATTGTCGTCGTCGACGAAGCCTACGGCCCGTTCGCGCGCACCTCCTTCATGGAGCGCCTGCCCGAGTTCGAGAACATGGTCGTCATGCGTACCGTCTCGAAACTGGGCCTGGCCGGCATCCGCCTGGGCTACATGAGCGCCGCGCCCCAGCTGCTGGCGCAGTTCGAGAAAGTGCGTCCGCCCTACAACATCAATGTGCTCACCCAGACCGCCGCCGAATTCGCGCTCGATCACCTGGAGGTGCTGAACGACCAGGCGACCTTGCTCATCGCCGCGCGCGAACAGCTGGCGGCCGACCTGGCCGCGCTGCCCGGCGTGACGGTATTTCCGTCGGCCGCCAACTTCCTGCTGGTGCGCCTGCCCGATGTCGATGCGTCATGCGCACGCCTCCACGCCGACAAGGTGATGGTCAAAAATGTGAGTAAAATAAACGGATTGGGCGGATGCATCCGCGTGACCGTGAGCACACCTGAAGAAAATGCTGTTTTCCTGGATGCCATCAAGGCATCGCTGACTTCGCACTAACCGAGCCTCCCATGACCCGCACCGCAGACATAACGCGCAACACCAACGAGACGCAAATCCGCGTCGCGATCAACCTCGATGGCACCGGCCAGCAAAAGCTCAACACGGGCGTGCCTTTCCTCGACCACATGCTCGACCAGATCGCGCGCCACGGCCTGATCGACCTCGATATCGAATGCGTGGGCGACCTGCATATCGACGCCCACCACACGGTGGAAGACACCGGCATCACGCTCGGCATGGCGGTGGCCAAGGCGATCGGCGACAAGAAGGGCATCCGCCGCTATGGCCACGCCTATGTGCCGCTGGACGAAGCGCTGTCGCGCGTGGTGATCGATTTTTCCGGCCGTCCGGGCCTGGAAATGCACGTGCCGTGGAAGCGTTCGATGATCGGGAGCTTCGATGTCGACCTGGCGCATGAGTTTTTCCAGGGCTTCGTGAACCATGCGCTGGTATCGCTGCATATCGATAACCTGCGCGGCGAGAACGCCCACCACCAGTGCGAAACCGTGTTCAAGGCCTTTGGCCGCGCGTTGCGCATGGCTGCGGAACTCGATGCGCGTTCGGCTGGGACGATTCCTTCGACCAAGGGTAGTCTGTAACGTCATCCACTGTCGCGTCGCCCCGGCGCCAAGGCGCGGGGACGACGGTGCACCATCAAATTGAATTGCTATGAATAAAATTGTTGTGGTCGACTACGGCATGGGCAATCTGCGCTCGGTGGCGCAAGCCCTGCGCGCCGTCGCTCCCGAAGCCGAGGTACTTATTTCCGGCGACGTTGCCGCCATCGATAGCGCCGACCGGATCGTCCTGCCCGGCCAGGGCGCCATGCGCGACTGCATGGCCAGCCTGCGCCAGTCCGGCGTCGAGCAAGCCTTGCTGCGCGCCGCCAAAACCCGTCCCGTGATGGGCGTGTGCGTGGGCGAGCAGATGCTGTTCGACGCCAGCGAGGAAGCCGACACCCCCGGCCTGGGCCTGTTGCCCGGCAAAGTGGTGCGCTTCCAGCTCGATGGCCGCCTGCAGCCGGACGGCTCGCGCTTCAAGGTGCCGCAGATGGGTTGGAACCGCGTGAAACAAGTGCGCCAGCATCCGCTGTGGCAGGGTATCCTCGACGATAGCTACTTCTATTTCGTGCACAGCTACTATGTCCAGCCCGACGACGCCAGCCTCACCGCCGGCGAAACCGATTACGGCGCGCCGTTCTGTTGCGCCGTCGCACGCGATAATATTTTCGCGACCCAGTTCCACCCGGAGAAAAGCGCCGGCGCGGGGCTGCAGCTGTACAAGAACTTCGTTCACTGGAATCCTTGATTCACCACCCACCCAACCAAGCGATAAGCGATAACCGATCATGCTGCTCATTCCTGCCATCGACCTGAAAGACGGTCACTGCGTTCGCCTCAAACAGGGCGATATGGAACTTGCCACCGTCTTCTCCGAAGACCCCGCCGAAATGGCGCTGCACTGGCTCAAGCAGGGCGCGCGCCGCCTGCACCTGGTGGACTTGAACGGCGCCTTTGCCGGCAAGCCGAAAAACGAAGCCGCCGTCAAATCCATCCTGCAGGTGGTGCAGGAATTCGCCGTCGATAACGATATCGACGAGATCCCCGTCCAGCTGGGCGGCGGCATCCGCGACCTGGACACCATCGAGCGCTATCTCGACGACGGCATCACCTACATCATCGTCGGCACCGCCGCCGTAAAAAATCCCGGCTTCCTGCACGATGCCTGCGGCGCCTTCCCCGGCCACATCATCGTCGGCCTGGACGCCAAGGATGGCAAGGTCGCCACCGATGGCTGGAGCAAGATGTCCGGCCACGAAGTGATCGACCTGGCTACCAAGTTCGAAGCCTACGGCGTCGAATCGATCATCTACACCGACATCGGCCGCGACGGCATGATGGGCGGTATCAACATCGAAGCGACCGTCAAGCTGGCCCAGGCCGTGCGCATCCCGATCATCGCTTCCGGCGGCCTGCACAACCTGGGCGACGTCGAAGCCCTGTGCGCGGTGCAGGACGAAGGCATCGAGGGCGTGATCTGCGGCCGTTCGATCTACGAGGGCACGATCAACCTGGCCGAAGCCCAGATGCGCGCCGACGAACTCACCGAAGGCGACCTGGCGTAAGCCGGAAGAACACACCATGCTTGCAAAACGCATCATTCCCTGCCTCGACGTGACCGATGGCCGCGTCGTCAAGGGCGTCAATTTCACCGAGCTGCGCGACGCCGGCGACCCGGTCGAAATCGCGCGCCGCTACGATGAGCAGGGCGCCGACGAAATCACCTTCCTCGACATCACGGCGTCCTCCGACGAGCGCGACCTGATCCTGCACATCATCGAAGCGGTGGCTTCCACCGTGTTCATCCCGCTCACCGTCGGTGGCGGCGTGCGCAAGGTCGACGACGTGCGGCGCCTGCTCAACGCCGGGGCCGACAAGGTCAGCATGAACACCTCGGCCGTGACCAATCCCGAGCTGGTGTTCGAGGCCTCGCAAAAGCACGGTTCGCAGTGCATCGTGGTGGCCATCGACGCCAAGCAGACCGCGCCCGGCAAGTGGGAAGTGTTCACCCACGGCGGCCGCCGCGCCACCGGTCTCGATGCGGTCGCGTGGGCGATCAACATGGAGCGCCTGGGCGCCGGCGAAATTCTCCTCACCAGCATGGACCGCGACGGCACCAAGGTCGGTTTCGACCTGGGACTGACGGCCGCCGTGTCGAACGCGATCGGCATTCCCGTGATCGCATCCGGCGGCGTGGGCGGCTTGCAGGACCTGGCCGACGGCATCAAGATCGGCAAGGCCGATGCGGTCCTGGCAGCCAGTATTTTTCACTATGGGCAGCACACGGTCGGTGAAGCCAAGCGCTTCATGGCCGCGCGGGGCATTCCCATGCGTTTGGAGTAGACCGACATGATCATGCCTGCCGTAACGAGTAGTGCGGCCAATTTCAGCTGGCTGAAAAAGGTCAAGTGGGACGAAAACGGCCTGGTGCCGGTGATCGCCCAGGAAGTCGGCTCGAACGATGTGCTGATGTTCGCCTGGATGAACCGCGACGCGCTGGCGCGCACGGTGGAACTGGGCGAGGCGGTGTACTGGAGCCGTTCGCGCAAGAAGCTGTGGCACAAGGGCGAAGAGTCGGGCCACATCCAGACGGTGCGCGAAATCCGCCTCGACTGCGACGAAGACGTGATCCTGCTGAAAATCGAGCAGGCCGGTTCGATCGCCTGCCATACGGGGCGCCATTCCTGCTTCTTCCAGAAGTTCGACGGCGACGCCAAGAGCGGTGACTGGCAGGTCGCCGATCCGGTGTTGCAGGATCCGGAAACGATCTACACCAATCCCAAGAAGAACACACCATGAGCCAGACCCTCGCCCGCGTGGCGCAAACGATCGAATCGCGCAAGCTGGAAAACGGCGGCGATCCGGCCACTTCCTATGTCTCGCGCCTGTTTTCCAAGGGCGACGATGCGATCCTCAAGAAAATCGGCGAAGAAGCCACCGAGCTGGTGATGGCCGCGAAAGATGCGCGTGTCGATGGCGACGCGTCCAAGGTGCTGTACGAATGCGCCGATCTGTGGTTCCATTCGCTGGTGCTGCTGGCCCAGTTCGATCTGGCCCCGCAGCAGGTGCTCGATGAACTGGCGCGCCGCGAAGGCTTGTCCGGCCTGGCCGAAAAAGCCGCCCGCCCCAGCTGAAGCGCGACCAGCGCCCACCCCCAACGCCCACGGAAACCCGCCATGACCGACTGCCTTTTTTGCAAAATCGCCACCAAGCAAATTCCTTCCAGCATAGTCTACGAAGATGAAGAGTTGCTGGCATTCAAGGATATCCACCCGGCCGCGCCGGTGCACCTGCTGGTCATTCCCAAGCTGCACGTCGCGACCTTGTCCGAATGCAACGAAACCCATGTCGCGCTGCTCGGCAAGATGCTGGCGCTGGCGCCCAAGCTGGCCAAAGAGCATGGCTGTGAAGTGAGCTATGACGCCGACGGCAAGCCGGGCGGCGGCTACAAGACCCTCATCAATAGCGGTCCGGACGGCGGCCAGGAGGTCTATCACCTGCACCTGCATATGTACGGCGGTCCGCGCCCGTGGCCCGGCCAGCGCTGAGAATCAGGCAGGAACCCCCGGCATCGCGTAGAATACCGGCGTAAGCTTTCACGAATTCGGGCGCGCGCGCCTCGCGAGGAGAAAATGATGGGTGGACTGAGTGTTTGGCATTGGCTGATCGTGTTGCTTGTCGTTGTGCTGGTGTTCGGCACCAAGAAACTCGGCAATATGGGTGGTGATATCGGCAAGGCCGTCAAGGGCTTCAAGGATGGCGTGCGCGGCGAGGACGACAAGCCGTCCGCGCCGGGCCAGGTCGTGGACAAGACCACCATCGACGCCGAAGCGAAAGAGAAAACGAAGTCCTGACCGGCGTGCGTGCCCGCGCACGCCCGCTGACAGACACTTCCAGACGCCATGATCGATCTTGGATTATCTAAACTCGCCATCATTGGCGTGGTTGCACTTGTTGTCATCGGCCCTGAAAAGCTGCCCAAGGTGGCACGCATGGCGGGGACCCTGTACGGCCGCGCCCAGCGCTACCTGCACGACGTCAAGTCCGAGGTGAGCCGCGAGATCGAGCTCGACGAACTGCGCAACCTGCAAAAGGAAGTGCAGGAAACGGCCCAGTCGATCAAGGATAGCGTCGAAAACACCATCGCCCAGAACATCGACGATGTCGATGCCGCCTGGCGCGACCTGCCCTCGTCGACGGCGCCGAGCGCGACCATGAGCGACCTGGAACGCAAGGCGCGCGATTTCCGCCGCAAGAAGCTGGTGCGCAACTCGGCCGTGCCGGGCTGGTACAAGCAGCGCCACGGCGGCAAGGCCCACATCATGTCGGGTGCCGCGCGCGTGAAAAAATTCCGCCCGCGTTCCTCCAACACCTCTTCGTTCTTTTAAATGACAGACAAAGCTGCGGGCGAAGAGACCTTTATCTCTCATCTGGTCGAATTGCGCGACCGCCTGGTGAAGGCCACCATCGGGGTTGCCATCGTCTGCATCGCGCTGATGATCTGGCCCGGGCCGGCCCATATCTACGACATCATCGCCGAGCCGATGATCGCCTCGCTGCCGGTCGGCTCGAAGATGATCGCCACCGGCGTCATTTCACCCTTCCTGGTGCCGATGAAGGTGACCCTGGTGCTGTCGCTGATCCTGGCGCTGCCGTGGGTGTTCTACCAGGTCTGGGCCTTCGTCGCGCCCGGCCTGTACCAGCACGAAAAACGCCTGGTGCTGCCGCTGGTGGTGTCGTCTTCGTTCCTGTTCATGGGCGGGGTGGCGTTCTGCTACTTCTTCGTGTTCGGGCGCGTGTTCAAGTTCATTTCCGACTTTTCTCCCACCTCGATCGCGGTCACGCCCGATATCGAGAACTATCTCGATTTCGTCATGTCCATGTGCCTGGCCTTCGGCGCGACCTTCGAGGTGCCGGTGGTGGTGGTGATTTTGGTGCGCATGGGGATCGTCAGCGTGGCCAAGCTCAAGGAAATCCGCCCGTACGCCATCGTCGGCGCCTTCGTGATCGCGGCCATCGTCACGCCGCCGGATGTGGTCAGCCAGCTGGCCCTGGCCATACCGATGTGGCTGCTGTTCGAGCTGGGCCTGCTGGTGGCGCCGGCCTTCGTGCGCGCCACCCAGCCACCGCAAGAGCCGGTGTAACAGTCACCGGCCGCCACGGCGGGGCGCCAAGGCGGCGCGCCAAGGCGGGGCTAGCGCGTCAGGTACAGCACCGTCGCCTCGCTGCCGTCATCGCTGCCCACCTGGGTCGCCGTCATATTCGGTATCGCCGACCCCACATTGGCCAGCACGGCCCCCATCGAACTTTCCAGCAGCTCGGCACTCGTCGGATTGATTTCGACGCGGCAGGTCTTGCTGCGGCATTCGAGCCGCCGCACCTGCGATTCGAGCCCGGCATTGGCACGCGCCAGCGCCGCGCGCACGGCCGAGGTCGCATACATGCTCCACGCCGGATCGACCTGCTCGGCACGGAACATGGTTTCGGACGGCGCCACCGCCGGCGTCTCGGGCGCTTGCGGCGCCGCCAACGCAGGGGGCGCGCTGGCGCCGGGTGCGCGCGTGAGCATCATGCGCAACTCGGCCACTTCGCGCCGCAGGCCGGCCACTTCCTGGCGCAGCTGGCTGAATTCGTTCGGTGGCGGC
>NZ_JAQOZV010000007.1:0-184394 GCF_030348125.1 Massilia sp. DJPM01 | reverse complement strand
CAAGTTGCATTGTGACTGTTCAGCAGCTAAGCAGTTAGCGGGATAGGGTTGCCGGCGAAGGCGCGTCGCAGCACGGCGAGCATGCTGTGGCCTTGCTTGCGCAACGTGTCGAGACAGGAGCTGATGACACAGAAGTGCTCGGCACCGGCGAGTGTGCGGAAGCAGCCCGATATTTTCTGTTTGACCTTGGGCATGCGCACGGCGCGCTCGCCGACGTTGTTGGTGAACGGCACGGCCGGATCGCTGATGAAACCTAGGACCGCGTTGGCGTGCAGGCGAAAGCGGCGCAGCAGATTAGCCGGGACCGATTGTTTGCCGCGGCCGCGCTGGCCCGGCGACTGCAAGGTTTCGGGATGGAGCGCTTCGCCTTCACGCACCAACGCGTCGTACACAGTGCGGAAGGCGGCCACATCGTCAGCGCCGAGCGAACGCTGTTGGTGCCGCGCCGCCGTACAAACCCGATTGGCGTTGAGCAGCAATTGCATCATCGACTCGGGCCATTGCTGGCCCGTGATGTCTTTCACGTATAGCAGTTCGCGCAACAGGTGGACATTGCACAAGGCGTGAACGGCGTCGTCAAGCCGCCAATACGGGGCCCTGCAATCGTGCACCAGCACGCCCAGACGCTTGGGCAGGATGCCATGCGCCTCGATCGCTTCCAGGCCCCGTTTAGCATGCACGCCGTACCATGTTAGCGTCTCGCTGGCGGCAATGTGCAGCCAGTGCAGTCTGCCGGCCACGCGCAGGCCCGATTCGTCGGCGTTGAGCACCGGCGCGGCGCAGATGCTCGGCGACATCGAGCGCGACACCTACAAGGCGCAATTGCTCACCGTGCTCGAAGCGGAACGGCTCGCCTCGGGGCAGCAATTCATGTCGTCGGCCAACCGGACCTTGCTGCGCGAGCAAGCGGCAAACAGCGCCACGGCAAGCCACCGGCAAGCCTTTCCGGACGATTTCGTCTACGATGTAGTCGAGCCGGGTCCGGGCGACACCTTTGAATTCGGCATCAACTACACAGCCTGTGGCTTTTGCAAGTTCGCCGCTTGCCATGGAGATAAAGAAATCTTGCCCAACATTTGTGGACTCGATTTCGTTGCCTATGCAACGCGCGGTATCCGCCTGGAGAGGACGCAAACCCTGGCCGGGGGCGCGCACCACTGCAATTTCCGGTTCTCGCGGTTGGCGCCGGACCCGGAATCATGAAACCGGCCAGCGCCGGGAGCGCGTGGCGCCACGTGGGCGCACGACGCGCGCGCGCAGCCGGTCCCCGGCCTCAGCTGCCTTCCCAGCCAGCGGGCTGTTCCGAGTCGGCCAACTCCGCATCCATCGCGAACATGGCTTCCAGTTCCTCGCGCGCCTGCTTGGCCACCGACAGGAACTGCTCCTTGTCCTTGTAATACGGATACATCTTGTCCAGGCTGCGCAGGTTGAACATGCGGAACTTGCTGGCCGCCTGGCGCGCCTGGTAAGCGCCGAACCCGAGTTCGTGCAGCACGTCGCGCCCCAGCATCAGCGCCGCCTCGAAAGTTTCGCGCTGGATGATGGTCACGCCGCGGTCGCGCAGATCGAAATAGTGGGTCACATTGCGCGCCCGCGCCATGATTTTCAGCTTGGGAAACTCGCGCCGCACGGCATCGACCAGCTTCAGGCTGTCGTCGATATCGTCGACCGCCACCACCAGCGCCCGCGCGCGCGCCGCACCGGCCGCGTGCAGCAGGTCGACCCGGGTCACATCGCCATAAAATACTTCGCTGCCGAAGCGGCGCACCAGGTCGATCTGGTCGGGGTCGTGGTCGAGCACGGTCAGCTTGACGCCGTTGGCGGTCAACAGGCGCCCGACGATCTGGCCGAAGCGCCCGAAGCCGGCAATGATCACATGCGCGTCGTTGGGCGCGATCTTGTCGGCCTGGCGTTTCTTGTCGGCCCGGTAGCGCGGCGCGATCAGGCGGTCGTGCACGATCAGCAGCAGCGGCGTGACCACCATCGACAGCGCCACCACCACCACCAGCATCGAGGCCACCTCGGCGGAAAACACCTTGGCCGCCTCGGCCGCGCCGAACACCACGAAGGCAAATTCCCCACCCTGCGACAGGATGAAGGCGAACAGCGCCTGCTGGCTGCGCGGAATCTCGGCCAGCTTGCTGATGCCGTACAACACGGCGATCTTGATGCACAAGAACGCCGTCACCAGGCCCAAAATCAGCCACGGCTGCGCCATGAACACGCCGAAGTCGACCGACATCCCGACCGCGATGAAAAACAGCCCCAGCAGCAAGCCCTTGAACGGCTCCAGGTCGGTCTCGAGCGCGTGGCGGTATTCGGAATCGGCCAGCAGCATGCCGGCCATGAAGGCGCCCAGCGCCATCGACATGCCGACCCACTGCATCAAGAGCCCGATGGCAATCACCAGCAGCAGCGCGAAGGCGGTAAAAATCTCGCGCAGGCCGGTCTTGACGATGATGCGCAGCAGCGGGCGCACCAGGTGCCGCCCCGCGAAAATCAGGCCGCCGATGACGCCGACCACCTTGAGCATGCCCAGCCAGCCCTGTTCGCTGCCTTCGGCGGCGGCCACGCCCAGCAGCGGCACCACGGCGATCATGGGAATCGCGGCCATGTCCTGGAACAGCAAGATGGCAAAGCTGGCCGAGCCGGTCGGGGTGGTCATCAGGTTGCGCTCGTCCAGCGTGGCCAGGGCGATCGCGGTCGACGACAGCGACAGGCCCAGGCTGGCGATCAGCGCCACCTTCCAGTCGACCCCGGCCAGCATGGCGGCCACGCACAGGGCGCCGCTCACGCCCAGTACCTGGGCCGCGCCGCGCCCGAAGATGGCGCGCCGCATCGACCACAGGCGCTTCGGCTCGAGTTCAAGGCCGATCACGAACAGCAGCAGCACCACCCCGAATTCGGAAATGTGCAGGATATCTTCGACTTCGCCGATCAGGCCCAGCCCCCAGGGGCCGATGGCGATGCCGGCCAGCAGGTAGCCGAGCACCGCGCCCAGGCCGAGTTTTTTGGCGATCGGTACGGCAATCACCGCCGCCGCCAGGTAGATCAGTGCGTTAAGCAGCAAACCGTGTTCCATCGTTGCGAAGCTTTCTAAGGGGGATTCAGGCGCTGGCCAGCGCCGTCAGGCGGGCGACAAAGGCGTCGACGTGGGCGTCCAGCGCCGCCTCGCTCGATTGATGGGCGGCGTGCAGGATGTGCGGATCGATCCAGTCCATGCCGCACAGGGCGGCGATCTGGCGATAGGGCGGCAAGAACGCCTCGAACGGGTAGCCGTGCGCGGCGCCCGGGGCATATGCCTCGGCCGGGCTGCCGGTCGACGTCACCAGCCACAAGCCCTTGCCCTGCAGCGCAGTGCCGCCGGCGCCATAGGCCCAGCCGGGCACCAGCACCATGTCGACCCATTCCTTGAGCAGGGCCGGCATGCCATACCACTGGACCGGATGCAGCAGCACCAGGGTGGCGGCGTCGGCCAGCTGGTCCTGCTCGGCCGCCACGTCGATGTAAAAATCGGGGTAGGTATCGTACAGGTCGACCAGCTCGACCCCGGGCACGCTGCGCGCCGCCTCGACCAGGCGCCGGTTCACGCGCGAGCGCTGCGGCGCCGCGTGCGCGAACATCACCAGCACCTTGCGCACCTGCGCGGGGAGGCCGCCCGTCACTGCGCCTCAAGCATGGCTTTGGACAGCGCAAAGCCGGCGTCGTCCTGGTCCAGCGCCCACGACATCATGCCGCCCAGGCGGTTGTCGCGCACGTAGGCGGCCTTTTCCTTGATCACCAGCGGGTCGTCGTAGGTCCAGAAAATGCCGTTATCGTAAGTCCACAACTGCTTGCTGACCGGATGGTAGAACTTGGGCGTCTTGCGCGCGGCGAGGGTCGAGTATTTTTCGGTACCTTCCTCGAAACCGCGCGCCGGGGCGCCCGCGCCCTGGTACAGGCCATAACGCACCGGCGGCACGCCGCTCCAGCCGCGCGCGTAGAAGGGCACGCCGATGACCAGTTTCTTGGCCGGCACGCCCGCCTTCAAGAAGCGCTGCACGCCGCTGTGGACGCTCTGCTTGTCGGTGTCGGGGCTGCCCGGATCGGGGTACAGGTTCGAGTGAAAGCCGGTCGGGCCCTGCTTGTTCCAGCCGCCGTTGAAATCGTAGGTCATCAGGTTGATCCAGTCGAGCGACCTGGCGTACTTGTCCGGTTCGGTGGCGTCGGTAGTCTTGGCCCCGCTGTTGACGGCCGCCGTCAGATAGTATTTCTTGCGCTGCTTCTTGCCCAGCGCATTGAGCTGGGTGCGGAACTCGGCCAGCAGCAGGGTGAAATTCTGCTTGTCCGAGGGGCTGATGGTGTTGTACGCCATCAGCGGCACGCCCGGATACTCCCAGTCGATGTCGAAACCATCGAACACGCCGGCCGCGGCGCCCTTGCCGCCATGCCCGTTCAGCAGCGGCAGGTCGCCCTTGATGTACAGGTCGATGCAGGACGCGACCAGCGCGCGCCGCAGCGGCGCGGTGGCGGCGCCGGCCGAGAACCAGCGCGACCATTCGGCGCCGCCGATGGCCAGCATGACTTTCAGCTTGGGATGCTTGGCCTTGAGCTGGCGCAACTGGTTGAAGTTGCCCGCCAGCGGCTGGGCCGGGCCATCGGCGCTGCCGTCGACCGATTCGCCGGCGCCGAAATGATGCGCGTAGTCGAGCGTGGCGCGCATGCCGGCGCCATCGCCCGCATCCTTGATGTCGCGCCCGCTATCGCAGCGGTAGGTATTGTCCGGCATCTTGTACAGATTGGCGAAAGCGTAGTTCAGGAACGTGAAGCGGCCTGCCACGCCGGCCTGGTCCAGCTGTTTCAGGCGAAAGCCTTGCTCGGTGCTCCAGGCGGTGTAGTAAGAGCCGACCTGGACCGGCCCGGCGGCATGCGCGGTGCCGGCCCCGAAGGCGGCGGCCAGGGCCAGGGTACAGGTCAGCGGGCTCATGCGGGTAATGTGGGACATCGTTCCTCCTTGCTTAAATTTTCAGCTTGCAATTATGTATGTTCAGGCGCGCAACCACCAGCACGATCATGGCCGTAAACACGGCCCCGCTCAGCAGCGCGCTATTGCCTTCGACCAGGGCGGGGCGCAAGTGGGCCCCGGCCAGGCTGATCACGGCGCCGATCGCGAACGGCAGCAGATAGGTGATCAGCGGACTGGTCGCGGCCGGTTCGACCAGAACGGTCCAGCGGCGCGCCGCGCGCACTTCCACCAGCCAGTACAGCAGGGCGAACAGCGCCACGCACAGTGCGCCGCAGTATAAAGCCCAGGGCGGGGTGGCGCCGATCTTCGAGATGGGGTACCAGCGGTGCAGCAGCCAGGCCGCCGCCGCCAGCGCGGCCGCGAACATGGCGCCCTGGCGCAAGCGCAGCGCGGCGCCGCGCTGGCCGTCGAAAAACAGCAGCGTGCACACCAGCCCGGACAGCACGATCAGGCTGTGGATGGCGTGGCCCGCCAGCGCCGTGCCGGTGCCGCTGCGGGTGCTCAGCATATACAGGCTCAGGCAGGCCAGCATGGCGCCCAGCAGCAGGGTGCGCTGGCCGCGCGCCAGCTGGTACAGCACGGCGGCGGCCAGATAGGCCCAGCCGATCAGGCCGAGAATGCCCCACCATTGCGGCGTCATCATGCTGACCCCGTCGGCGCCGCGCCAGGCCAGGGCCAGCGCCGCCAGCAGCGCCACGCCGGCCGCGCGCAGGCAATGGTTGAGCAGGGCGTTGTCGAAGCGGTACACGCCCCACACCAGCAGCACGGCCGCGTAAAACGCCAGCGACCAGGCTGCGATCGGCATGTGCATGGCTTGCTCGCTGTAGCCGGATTCGGCATTGACCATGAACACCCCCATCACGATCAGGGCCAGTGCGCGCCAGGCCGTGTGCCCGAACACCCGCAGCGCGCCGTCGCCGCGCGCGATGCGGCTGTGCACGCCGAAGGGAATCGACATGCCGAGCGCGAACAGGAAGCCGGGAAACACGATATCGGCCAGCCCCATGCCGTCAGCCGCGCCATCGGCATGCAGCAGCCAGGCGGGCAGGCCGCGCGCGCCGGCCAGGAAATTGACGAAAAGCATGAGTACGAAGGTGAGGCCGCGAAAGGCGTCGAGCGAGACGATGCGTTGCCGGGGCAGGTCGTTGAACGGGACGGGCATGGGCGCTGGGAGTAGGTTGTCGAATCCGCCAGTCGGGGGCGCTGTCCGGAAGACAAGATTATATCACCGGCCATGTCGGCATTCTTTACAGCCGCGTCGGGAGAAACCCTTAGTGTTGCGCTAAGTCGCTGAAAAGATGGACTACTTGGTGTGGGTACGCATATTGCTTGATGCCGGTATGGTTTTTTCATAATAAATATGGAGAACATATGATAGGCAAAATGACTACGGCGGCTGGCCTGGCGCTGACCCTGGCCGGCGCGGCCCAGGCCGGCGTGATCGGCGCCGGCGGCTTTTCCGCCCCGACCGTGATCGATTTCGAGAATGCCGTCGCCGGCCCCATCGACAGCCAGTACGCGGCGCTGGGCGTGCGCTTCGTCAATTTCAACCTGGATGTGTTTGCCACCTCGCCGGCGCCGCCGAGCCGGGTGGCGCTCAAGTACGTCGATGGCTCGCCCAACATCGACGGCAGCATCCTGTTTTCCTCGGCGATCACCCGGCTGGGCGCGGACGTGAGCACCAATCCGGAAGATGACACGTTCATCGATGCTTATCTCGGCAATACCCTGGTCGGCAGTGCCCTCTTCGATACCGGCGGCGACGGCGACGACGGCTCGTTCATCGGCGTCGAATTCCTGTCCGGCTTTGACCGCGTGGTGTTCCGTACCTTGCCGGTCGTCAACGGCGCGCTGGCGCTCGACAACCTGCGCTTTGAAAACGTGGTGCCGCCTACCCCGGTGCCGGAACCGGGCAGCCTGGCCCTGGCCGGATCGGCGCTGCTGGGACTGGTACTGGCGCGGCGCCGGCGCTGAGAGGAATGCCGCCGGGCGCCGGCCTATAGCGTCCGGTTGGCGTCGATGGCCGCTTCCAGGTAGCGCAGCACGATCGCCGGCGCATCCGCATCCATGCGCGGAAAATTGCCTTCCACATCGGGATCGAGGTCGGTCATGCCATCCGGGCCGAAGGTGAAGGCGCCCAGCAAGACTTGTGCCGGCTCGCCGTAGGTGCAATGGCAATACATGCACACCACGCGCGCGCGTGGGCGGCGGTCGGCCCCGCAAATGGGCAGCATCTGGAATTTGATGCGCACGCCGTTGAAGGTGGCTTCGATGCTGTCGTCGTCGAACTGGTCCGGCACCGAAATCGCGCGCAGCGCGCCCATCTCCTGGAATACCGCGTGCGCCCCGGTCAGCGAGCAGAACGCCTGGCGCAGGCGCGGGGCCATGGTTTCCATCTGCTGGAATTGGCTGCTTTGTTCACGCTCGATCATGATGGGCTCCCTAGGCCGGACCGCCAGAAAGACAGGCCGGCACGCACCCCATCATATGCGCATGCCGCGCGCAGCCGTGTTTGCTACGCGGGCAGGGCGGCAGCCAGCGGGATGGCCCCGGACGGCTGGGCAAAACGCGTGCTCAGGAAGGCGGCGATGCGCTCCTGGGTCGTTTCCAGGTAGGGAATGTTCATGTGGTCCGAATCGGGCACGGTTTCGTCCAGGTGCAGCTGGCCCAGCTGGGCCACCAGCAGGTCGGTGTGCGAATGCGGCACGATATCGTCGAACGCGGCGCGCAGCACGTAGGTGGGCGCGGTCAGCGCGGAGGCGTACTTGACCGACTCGAAACGGTGGCGCAGCACATACTCGACCGGCACCGCCCGGAATTTGCGCTTGGCGATGGCCAAGATCGAATCGTAGGGCGTGATCAGCACCAGCGAATGGACCGGGCGCTCCAGCGCCACCTGCACCGCCACCCCGGAGCCCAGGCTGCGCCCGACCACCGCCACCCGCTCCGGGTCGACGTGGGCGCGCTCGGCCAGCCAGTCGAACAGCAGGCGGCCATCCTCGACCATATGGGCTTCGGCCGGTTCGCCGTGCGAATCGCCGTAACCGCGATAATTGATGGCCAGCACCGCCATGCCGGGAAACAGCTTGCCGGCGTCGCGCACCACCCAGGACACTTCTTCCGAGCGTCCGCCAAAATACACCACGGCCGGGTGCGGACCCGGAATCTGGGGCGTCATCAGCCAGCCCGACAGCTTGGTGCCGTCGCGCGCGCGCAGCACGATGGCGCGGGTGCGGTGGCCGCTGCTGCGCGGATTGTCGACTTCGCGCTTGACGGTCGGGTTGAAGACCAGCCGGCGCTGGCTGGCCGCGATGGCGGCCGTCACGCCCACCCACAGCACGCTGACGATGCCGGCCACGCCGGCGACTTTTCTGGAATTGTTCATAGGCATCAGTTTAACCGGGTTCCGGCGCCGACGCGACGCAGCGGCACCTGCATCAAGCCCGGCGGTACGATCTCATCAATACGCGTGGCTGGAATACAACGATCCGAGCCGATGGCGATGGGCTTTTGCCTGTGGTAACCTTTGCCAGTCCGCAGCCAGGCTTTCCAATGAAAAAATTCGTCTTTTCGGCCGAGCAAACCGCCGGCCTGTTCGTCGGCCTGCTGGGCACGCTTGTGGCGATGCGCTGGATTACCGGCAGCAAGATGATCGCCACCCTGATCCCGGGCTCGGTCCAGATGGGCATCAACAGCCCGCTCCTGTTCATCGCCGCCGGCGTGTGCTGCTGCCTGGTGCTGCCGCGCGCGCGCCGCCAATCCTGGCATATGCCGCTCTGGCACGCCTGTGCACTGCTGCTGCTGGTGCTGCCGGCGCTGGTGCTGGTCGAACACATCAGCGGCCTGGACCTGGGCATCGACTTCGTGCGCGTGCCCACCGCGCCCACCGCCAGCAACCCCCATCCGGGACGCATGGCGCCGAATACCTGCATCGGCTTCCTGCTGGCCGGGATCGCCCTGCGCCTGGTGCGGCTGGCGCGCCGCAGCCGGCGCCAGGCCAGCCTGCTCACCTGCTGTGCGGCCGGCGTGACCGGGATCGGCCTGGCGGCCCTGGCCGGCTACTTCCTCAAGCTCGAAGTGCTGTACCGCGTGGCGGCCTACAATGCCATGGTCACCCCGACCGCGGTCGGCATGAGCGTGCTCGGGCTGGGCCTGTGGTCGCTGCGCAACACCGTCGCCGTGCGCGGCGCCATTCCCGACAATGAAAAACGCATCACCGCGCGCGCCATTGCGGTGGTGGCGCTGGTGGCCGTGAGCGCCGGCGCGGCCGGTTTCGCCGCCATGCGCGACAGCTACGAGGAATCGATCGCCGACAATATGCGCCTGGCGGCCGCCAGCAGCGCCGCCACCGTCGGCAACTCGCTCGAAACGAGCTTGTGGTTCCCGCGCACCATCGCCAACCGGCCCGCGGTGAAGGGGCCGGTGGCGCGCCTGGCTGCCGGCGGCGACGATCCGGCCACGCGCGCCGCCCTGCTGCAGGCGGCCGAAAGCTTCATGAACGCCGGCATCAGCGCGCTGCGCTTCGAGAGCCTCGATGGCCGGGTGCTGGCCGCCAGCGGCGTGTTCGCCGAGCCGGGGGCGGGCGCGGTGCAGCCGCTGGCCGCCAGCGGCCAGCGCGCGCGCCTGCTGTGGCGCGGCAGCTACGTGCTGGCCACCGAGAACGAGGTGCGCGACGGCGGGCGCGTGATCGGACGCATGCTGGCGGAACAGCAACTGCCGATCATCGACCGCCTGCTGGCCGCCATCCGCGCCGACAGCCCCTCGTCCGACGTGCTGCTGTGCAGCCTGGACGGCAAGGATGCGCTGTGCGCGCCGACCCGCTTTTATCCCGGCACCTTCCGCATTCCCATGTTCAAGCCGGATGGCAAGGTCAACCTGCCGATCAACGAAGCGTTGCTGGGGCGCACCGGGGTGACGGTCACGCGCGACCTGCGCGGCGTGGCCGTGTTTGCCGCCTACACCCCGATCCGCGAGTTCGGCCTGGGCGTGGTGGTCAAGAACAATCTCGACACCGTCTACCTGCCGCTGCGCAACAAGGCCAACAGCCTGATGCTGATGCTGGTGGCCCTGATCGGCGTCGGCACCTCGATGCTGCTGATCCAGGTGCGCCCGCTGCTGGCCCAGCTGGTGCGCGAGCAGCGCCGCATCAAGGTGATCCTGGAGAACTCGAACGATGCCTTCATCGCGCTCGGGGTCGATGGCTGCATCACCGACTGGAATACCGAGGCCGAGCGCACCTTCGGCTGGAGCGCGGCCGAAGCGATCGGGCGGCGCCTGTCGGAACTGATCATCCCGCCGGCCCAGCGCGCGGCCCACGAAGCGGGCTTCCTGCAATTTACCCGCAGCGGCAGCGGCCCGGTCATCAACAACCGGATCGAAGTGGTCGCCCTGTGCCGCGACGGGCGCGAAATCCCGATCGAGATGTCGGTGGCCGCCTTCCACGTCGCCGACGGCTACGTGGCCAACGCCTTCGTGCGCGACATCAGCGAGCGGCGCCGCCTGGCCGGCGAGATCGCGGCGCGCGCCACCGAACTCGAACTCGAGCGCGACCGCGCCCAGGCGGCCAGCCGCGCCAAGGGCGAATTCGTGGCCAACATGAGCCACGAACTGCGCACCCCGATGAACGCGGTGCTCGGCATGACCTACCTGCTGGGACACACCGACCTGAAAGCCGAGCAGCGCAAATACCTCGACATGATCAGGAGTTCGGGCCAGTCGCTGATGGGGATCATGAACGACATCCTCGACTTTTCCAAGATCGAGGGCGGGCGCATGGAACTGGCCGAGGCGCGCTTCGACCTGGACGAAGTGCTGGCGGCAGTGGCCGATATCATGAGCGTGTCGGCCGGCGACAAGGACCTGGACCTGGCGATCGGGGTCGAGCCGGACGTGCCGCGCGCGCTGGTGGGCGACGCGCTGCGCCTGCAGCAAGTGCTGGTCAACCTGGCCGGCAACGCCATCAAGTTCACCGAGCACGGCGAAGTGAGCGTGCTGGTGGACGTGGCGGCGCGCGAGGACGACGGGATCGTGCTGCGCATCCGCGTGCGCGACACCGGGATCGGCATGGATGAAGCGCAGCAGGCGCGCCTGTTTACGCCGTTCACCCAGGGCGATTCGTCGACCACGCGGCGCTTCGGCGGCACCGGCCTGGGGCTGACCATTTCCAAGCACTTGACCGACATGATGAAAGGGAGCATCGAACTCGATAGCGCGCCGGGACGCGGCAGCGAATTCGTGGTCAGCCTGCCGCTGCGGGTGGCGCCCGAGCAGGACGGGGCGGGCGCGCCCGAGACGCCGCTGGGCAGCCTGCGCCTCTTGGTGGTGGACGACAACGCCACCAGCCGCGACTACCTGTCCAAGACCATCGCCGGCTGGCGCTGGGAAGCCGAGGTGGCCGGGTCGGGCGCCGAGGCGCTCGAGATGGTGGCGCGCGCCGCCGCCGTGCAGCGCCACTACGACGTGGTGCTGCTGGACTGGCAGATGCCGGACATGCATGGCGCGGCCACCATGCGCGCGCTGCGCGAACGCATGCCTGCCGATCGCCTGCCGATCGCCCTGATGGTCAACGCCTACGGGCGCGGCAAGCTGATGGAAAGCGACGCCGCCGGCCAGGCCGACGCCATCCTGAGCAAACCGGTGACCGGTTCCAGCCTGTTCGACACCATGCACGAAGTGCTGGTGCTGCGCACCCAGGCCGCGGCGCGTCCGGCCGGCGCGCTGGCGGCCCTCAATGGCGCCGCCAGCACGGTGCGCCTCGATGGGGTGCGCCTGCTGCTGGCCGAAGACAATGAACTGAACCAGGTGGTGGCGCGCGGGATCCTGGAGAGCGTGGGCGCGCGCCTCGACATCGTCGGCAACGGCCAGCTGGCGCTGGCGCGGCTGGCCGCCAATCCGGGCGCCTACGACCTGGTGCTGATGGATATCCAGATGCCGGTGATGGACGGCTACGCGGCCGCGCGCCGCATCCGCGCCGGCCTGCGCCTGAGCTTGCCGGTGCTGGCGCTGACGGCCGGCGTGACCGAATCGGAGCGGCGCGCCTGCGCCGACGCCGGCATGAACGATGTCATCGCCAAGCCGATCGAGGTCGGCGAGATGCTCTCGACCATCGTGCGCCACCTGCCGGGATTGGAGCGCGCGCGCGCGCCGGCGCCGGCCGGGGTGGCTGCCGCCGCTGGCGCGCCGGCCCTGCCGGTGCTGCGCCTGGGACCCCTGATCGAGATCGCCAGGGGCAATCCGGAGCACCTGGCGGCGGTCGCCAACCTGGTGCGGCGCGTGGTGGGCGAAGGCCACCAGCAGTTCGACCAGGCGCGGGTGCACTGGGACGCCGGGCGCGACCTTGAGGCGGCCATGGTGCTGCATTCGCTGCGCGGCGGGATCGGCAGCGTGGGCGCCAAGCGCTTCGCGGCCGCCTCGCTGGAGCTGGAACAGTCGCTCAAGGGCGAGCCGGCCGGCGACACCGCGGCCCTGTTCCTGCGCGCCGCGCGTGAACTCGACGCGGCGGTGGACGCGGGGCGCGAGTGGCTGGCGCAGCAGGAAGGCGCCAGCGCTAGTGCGACATCAGTACCGGCGCCGTCATCGACTTGAGGATGGTGGCGGTCACCCCGCCCAGCAGCAGTTCGCGCACGCGCGCATGGCCGTAGCAGCCCATGACGATCAGGTTGGCGTCGACATCGGCCGCCAGCGACAGCAGCGCTTCGCCGATATCGATGCTGGTGTGCTGGGCCATGACCTCGGCATTGATGCCGTGGCGCGCCAGGTACAGGGCGATGTCGGCGCCCGGCTGCTGGCCGTGCGCGTCGTCCGGATTGAATACCGCCACCGTGACCCGGCGCGCGCGCTTGAGCAGGGGCAGGGCGTTGGCCAGCGCGCGCGTGGCGGCGCTGCTGGCATCCCACGCCACCAGCGCTTCGCTGCCGATGACGGGAAAGTGGCCGGCATGCGGCACCACCAGCACCGGGCGCGCGCTGGCCAGCATGACGTATTCGGGCAGGCCGGGCGTCATGCGCGCGACCGGATCGTCCGGGTCGGACTGGCTCAGGACCACCAGGTCGGCATAGCGCGCCTGCAGCGCCAGCGCGGCGCCGGGTTCGTCGTCGACCAGGCGCCGCTCGAACGAGCGTACGGCGGCGCCGGCGGCGGCCCGCTCGAACTGGTCGAGGGCGGCGTTGGCGCGCCGGTTCAATTCTTCCATGTGGCTGGCCAGCACCGTCTGCATCAGGTCGGTGCCGCCATCCTGGTAGATATAGCGCGACACGCCGCTCATGGCCGCGCCCACCAGATGGGCGTTGCAGTCCGCCGCCACGGTGGTGGCGGCGCGCAGGCGCGCTTCGGCGTGGCGCGAATGATCGGCGTGGACGAGGATGGTCTTGTACGGCATGGCGGCTCCTGTTGGCTTGGATACTCCAGCGTAGGCCCTGGCACGGCGTCCGTCCAGCGTTGTCCGGCCTGCGCAAACCTTTGTTTTGTTTAATTTGATGCACATCAAGCGCGGCTGCGGCAGGGCCGTCTACGCTGTGCGCCCATCGTCAGGCACAATCAAAAGGGATCACCATGAGCGTCAGGAATTTGCATCAGCTGTTTGCGCCGCGCTCGGTCGCCATCATCGGCGCCTCGGCGCGTCCCAACAGCGTCGGCGCGACCGTGCTGCGCAACGTCATCGAGGGCGGCTTTACCGGCGCGGTCTATCCGGTCAATCCCAAGTACGACAACCTGGCCGGGCTGCGCGTGTACGCGCGCGTATCGGCCTTGCCGGCGGCGCCCGACCTGGCCATCATCTGCACCCCGCCGGCCACGGTGCCGGGCCTGGTGCGCCAGCTGGGCGAAGCGGGCACGCGCGCGGCCATCATCCTGACCGCCGGCCTGAACGCGCTGCACGACGGCCAGGGCCGCACCCTCAGGCAAGCCACGCTGGACGCGGCCCGGCCCTACACGCTGCGCCTCTTGGGACCGAACTGCGTCGGCCTGCTGGTGCCCGGCATCGGCCTGAACGCCAGCTTCGCCCACACCGGCGCGCTGCCCGGCAAGATTGCCTTCGTCTCGCAATCGGGCGCACTGGTGACCGGCGTGCTCGATTGGGCCAAGTCGCGCGGGATCGGCTTTTCCAAGTTCATCTCGCTGGGCGACAGCGCCGACATCGATTTCGGCGACCTGCTCGACTACCTGGCCAGCGATCCGCACACCAGCGCCATCCTGCTGTACATGGAAGACGTGCGCCACGCGCGCAAATTCATGTCGGCCGCGCGCGCCGCCGCGCGCAGCAAGCCGACCCTGGTGCTCAAAGCCGGGCGGGTGGCCGAAGGCGCCAAGGCGGCTGCCTCGCACACCGGCGCGCTGGCCGGCTCCGACGACGTGTACGACGCCGCCATCCGGCGCGCCGGCATGCTGCGCGTACTCAGTACCGAAGACCTGTTCGCCGCCGTGGCCACGCTGGCGCATGCGCGCCCGCTGTTCGGCGAGAACCTGGTGATCCTGACCAATGGCGGCGGCCCGGGCGTGATGGCAACCGACGCCGTGGTATGCGGCAAAGGCAGCATGGCGCAGCTTGCGCCCGACAGCGTGGCCCGGCTGGACGCGGTGCTGCCGTCGACCTGGTCGCGCGCCAACCCGGTCGACATCATCGGCGACGCCCCGGCCCAGCGCTATGTCGACGCCCTCAACATCCTGCTGCAAGACCCGCAGGCCGACGCCATCCTGTTCATCCACGCGCCGACCGCGATCGTGCCCAGCGCGGACATCGCGCGCGCGATCGCGCCGATTGCCAAGGCATCCTCGCGCAACATCCTGGCCTGCTGGCTGGGCGGCGACGCCGTGGCCGAGGCGCGCGCGATCTTCACCGAGGCCGGCATTCCCAGCTTCGGCACGCCCGAGGAAGCGGTCAGCGCCTATCTGCAGATCGTGCAGTACCGGCGCAACCAGGACCTGCTGATGCAGGTGCCGCCGGCCGCCTGCGACGAAGCGGTAGCCGACCCCGCCTCCGACCCCGCGGCGGCGCGCGCGCTGGTGCACAAGGCGCTGGCCGAGGGACGCACCTTGCTCAGCGAGCCGGAAACCAAGGCGGTGCTGGCCGCCTATGGCGTGGCCGTGGTGCAGACGCGCAGCACGGCCTCGGTCGAGGAAGCGGTGGCGGCGGCGAACGCGATCGGCTACCCGGTGGCGCTCAAGATCCTCTCGCCCGATATCACCCACAAGAGCGACATGGGCGGGGTGGTGCTCGACCTGGAAGACGCAACTGCCGTGCGCGCGGCGGCCCAGCGCATGAACCGGCGCCTGGCGCAATTGCAGCCGGATGCGCGCCTGGAAGGCTTTTCGGTGCAGCAGATGGCGCGCCGTCCGGATGCGCACGAACTGATTGTCGGGGTGGCCACCGACCCGGTGTTCGGCCCCGTGATCCTGTTCGGGCAGGGCGGCATCGCGGTCGAGGTGACGGCCGACCACGCGGTGGCGCTGCCGCCGCTGAACGTGGTGCTGGCGCGCGACCTGATTTCGCGCACGCGCGTGGCCAAACTGCTGGCCGGCTACCGCAACCGGCCGCCGGCCAGCATGGACGCCATCATCGCCACCCTGATGCGGATCTCGCACATGGTGGCCGACCTGCCGGAGCTGGTGGAACTGGACATCAATCCGCTGCTGGTCGACAGCGACGGCGCGCTGGCGCTCGACGCGCGCATGCGGGTGGCCATCGCCGACCATTCGGCCAGCACGCTCGACCGGCTGGCGATCCGGCCCTATCCGCACGAGCTGGAAGAGCGCATCGACTGGCAGGGCGAGTCGCTGCTGCTGCGCCCGATCCGTCCCGAGGATGGCGCGGCCCACGTGGCCTTCTTCAACGCCCTGAGCGACGACGATGTGCGCTACCGCATGTTCGTGCGGGTGCGCGAACTGAACCCCTCGCAGCTGGCGCGCTTCACCCAGATCGACTATGACCGCGAAATGGCCTTCATCGCCACCCGTCCGGGGCCGGACGGCGCCAGCGAAACGCTGGGCGTGGCGCGCGTGGTGTGCGATCCGGATAACATCGAGGCCGAATTCGCGGTCACGGTGCGCTCCGACCTCAAGGGCCACGGGCTGGGGCAGCTGCTGATGGAAAAGCTGATCGACTACTGCCGCAGCCGCGGCACGCGCGAGATCGTCGGCGAAGCGCTGCCGCAAAACACCCGCATCGCCAAGCTGGCGCGTAAACTCGGTTTCGCGGTGAGCAAGTCGACCGAGGATGGTTCCATTCACATGCGCCTGCCCTTGTGAGCGGAGCGGGGGCGGGGAAGCGCAGCGTCCATGTGTCGGGACGCGTGTGGTGCATGACGATAGGCTCAATGACAGCCTGCCTGCGCCGGAGGAGCGGTGCGAGGAAACGCCCTTTGTGCTGCCGGTTCTCGTTGTCAGGACGTCTCGAAAATCGTTGCGCCGGCCAATGGCGGCGCGCCACAACACCCGCATCGCCAGGCTGGCCACATGGCAGGCATCACGCGGCGCGCCCGACCTGCCGCGGGAAGGCCTCCAGCTCCGCCCTGGATGGCGGATCGCAGCCCTCACGCATTGCGTTCAGGCTGGCGACGGCGGCGGCGTAGCGTCCCGCCTGTTCCAGCGCCGGCGCCGTGGCCCGGTCCAGCGCAGCGGCCGACAGCAGGTCCTGGCCGGCCAGGCTGGCGACCAGGCCCGCCAGGAAGCAATCGCCGCAGCCCACTGTAGCTGCGCCGAAGGTGACGATCATGGCGGCGCCTGATGGGGGGCGGCGGCGAGCACGCCTTTGCTGAACAGGAAATTGGCATAAGGCTGCATTTCCCCCGTCTGCACGATGGCGTAGGCCCGTTTCACCAGGTCGTAGAAGGCAAAGCGTTCGACCGCTTGGCATTGCCCGGGTCCGGCCTGGGCCGCGCTGGCGCACAGGGCGATGACGTCTTGCTGCAAGGGCGAGCGATAGTGCGGCGGCTGGTCCCCGACCGCCATGAAGGCGACCGGCCGGCCGGGCAGGTCGAGCGGGAACACCGACAGCACGGCGGCGCAGGTGCGCACCAGGCCAACGCCGGGCAGGCGCACCACCGGCTTGCCGCGGCCCAGGGTGGTGGCGGTGAAGTTGGCGTCGACCACGGCCACGGTGTCGCCATGGCCCATCTCGGCCAGCACCTTCAGCAGCTCGGGACTCAGGAGCGGATCGATGTTCTTAAGCATGGGCCAGCTCCGCCAGCTCGCCCGGTTCCCTGGCGCCGGTCATCACCGCCACCGTGTCGGACATGCTGATGTGGCGCGGGTCGACCACCGCCACGCGCTTGCCCAGCCGCTGGATATGGATGCGGTCGGCAATCTCGAACACGTGCGGCATGTTATGGCTGATCAGGATCACCGGCAGGCCGCGCTCGCGCACCCGGCGTATCATGTCGAGCACCATATTGCCTTCCTTGACGCCCAGGGCCGCCGTCGGCTCGTCCAGGATCACCACGTGCCGCGCGAAGGCGGTGCTGTGCGCCACTGCCACCCCCTGGCGCTGGCCGCCCCTGCCGCCCGGCCGTTTTTGATGCAAATCAAGGATTTCAGCCTCCAAGCTCCCTAGACTCTCTCTATCAAATTAATGCTTTAGGGCAAAAGGGGTATCTCCGTGCGCAATAATCTGCCGGTAACAGGGATCGAATACGAACTGCGCGAAGGCCAGTCCATCGTATCGAAGACGGACACCAAGGGCATCATCACCTATGTTAACGCCTCCTTCATCGAGGTCAGCGGCTTTGCCGAGGAAGAGTTGCTGGGCAAGCCGCACAACCTGGTGCGCCATCCAGACATGCCGGCCGAGGCCTTCGCCGACCTGTGGCGCAGCATGAAGGAGGGCCGTCCCTGGACCGGGCTGGTGAAAAACCGGCGCAAGAACGGCGACTTTTACTGGGTGGTGGCGAACGTCACGCCGGTCAAGGAAAACGGCCAGGTGGCCGGCTTCATGTCGGTGCGCACCCGTCCCACGCGCGCACAGATCGAGGGCGCCGGCGCCTTGTACCAGCGCTTCAAGGAAGGGCGGGCCGATGGCCTGGCCATCGTCGACGGCGCAGGCGTGCGCACCGGCATCGCCGCGCGTTTGCGCACCGTCTTGCACCTGCCGATCGGGGTACGGATCGGGATCATGATGGCGTCGCTCGCGGCATTGCTGGCGGGCGTCGGCGGGGCGTCCGGCAGCGCCGTGCTGGCCGCGCTGGGCGGGTTCGGCGCGCTGCTGGCGCTGGGCGGCTGGGTGGCGCTGCGGCGCGCCATCGTCATCCCCATGCGCCAGGCCGCCGAGGCGGTGCAGGCGCTGGCCGGCGGCGACCTGTCCTTCGTGTGCGCCAACGCGCGTACCGACGACATGGGCCAGCTGCTGCGCGGCCTGCGCCAGGTGACGCTCAACCTGCGCGCCATCATCGGCGACGTGCGCTCGAACGTGGCCTCGATCGGCGTGGCCACGCGCGAGATCGCCGTCGGCAACGCCGACCTGGCCACGCGCACCGAGTCGCAGGCGTCCAGCCTGGAGCAAACCGCCGTCAGCATGGAGCAGTTTGCCGTCACCGTGGGCGAGAACGCGGCGCGCGCGCTGCAGGCCGACCAGCTGGTGCTGTCGGCATCGTCGATCGCAGGCAAGGGTGGCCAGGCGGTGGCCGAGGTGGGTGCGACCATGGGCCAGATCAGTGAATCGGCCGCCAAGATTGTCGATATCATCAGTTTGATCAACGGGATCGCCTTCCAGACCAACATCCTGGCGCTCAACGCCGCCGTCGAGGCGGCGCGCGCCGGCGAGCAGGGACGCGGCTTTGCCGTGGTGGCGGGCGAAGTGCGGGCATTGGCCCAGCGCTCGGCGGCGGCCGCCAGCGACATCAAGCACCTGATCGAGGATTCGGTCGCCAAGGTCAGGAACGGCGACCGCCTGGTCGAGGAAGCCGGCGGCACCATGGCCGGGGTGGTCGACTCGGTGCAGCGCGCCACCAGCATCATGAGCGACATCACGCGTGCCAGCGTGGAGCAAAAGAGCGGCATCGCCCAGGTTAACGAGGCCGTGGCGCAGCTGGACCAGATCACCCGGCAAAACGCCGCGCTGGTCGAGGAATCGGCCGGCGCCGCCGCCAGTGTGGCCGGGCAAGCGGAGAACCTGGCGCAGGCGATCGCAGTGTTCCAGTTCGGCGGCGAAAGCCGGGGGCGCCGGCCGCGCCCCCAGAGGCCAGGCCGCGCCGACTCAGCCGTTTTTGATGCAGGTCAAGGATTTCGCGAGCCCTGATCCCTACACTCGGTCCCCATAGCCAGGAGCCCACCATCATGCTGCATAACGTTATCCCCATCACTAATGCGCGTCCCATCGATTTCGATCCCGACCTGATCCGCAAGCTGAGCCAGAACGGTCCGCGCTACACCTCGTATCCGACCGCCGACCGTTTCAGCGAAGCCTTCGGCTACCGCGACTACCTGCAGGCGGTGGCCGGGCTGCGCACGCGCGGCTCGGTCAAGCCGCTCTCGCTGTACCTGCACATTCCGTTCTGCGAATCGGTATGCTACTACTGCGCCTGCAACAAGATCGTCACCAAGAACCACGACAAGGCGGTGACCTACCTGGGCTACCTGAAACGCGAAATCGAGATGCAGGGCAGGCTGTTCGCCGGCATGAACCAGGTCGAGCAGCTGCACCTGGGCGGCGGCACCCCGACCTACTTCACCGACGCCCAGATGGAAGAACTGATGGAGCACCTGCACCGCTGGTTCCAGTTCGCCCCCGACGGCACGGGCGAGTATTCGATCGAAATCGACCCGCGCACGGTCTCGCGCGAGCGCGTGCTCAGCCTGCGCCGCCAGGGCTTCAACCGGGTCAGCCTGGGGGTGCAGGATTACGATCCGGCGGTGCAGGCGGCGGTCAACCGCATCCAGCCCGAGGCCGAAACCCAGGCCGTCATCGACGCCGCGCGCGAGGCCGGTTTCCGCTCGGTGAGCATCGACCTCATTTACGGCCTGCCCAAGCAGAGCGTGGCGAGCATGACGCAGACGATCCAGAAGGTGATCAAGGCCGACCCGGACCGCATCGCCCTGTATAACTATGCGCACATGCCGCACCTGTTCAAGCCGCAGCGCCGCATCAACGAAGCGGACATGCCGAGCGCCGACGAGCGGCTCGACATGCTCGGCCGGTCGATTCGCCGGCTGGAGCAGGCCGGCTATGTGTACATCGGCATGGACCATTTCGCCAAGCCCGAGGACGACCTGGCCGTGGCCCAGCGCCAGGGCCGCCTGCACCGCAATTTCCAGGGCTATTCGACCCATGCCGACATGGACCTGGTGTCGTGCGGCGTGTCGGCCATCAGCGCGGTGGCCGCCACCTACAGCCAGAACGTCAAGACGCTCGACGCCTACTATGGCCTGATCGACAAGAACGAACTGCCGGTCGCGCGCGGCATCCGCCTGACCATGGACGATGCCCTGCGCCGCACCATCATCCAGACCTTGATGTGCGATTTCGAGCTGTCGATGCCATCCGTCGAACAGGCGTTCCCGATCGCCTTCGCCAGCTACTTCGCGGATGAACTGGAGCGCTTCAAGGTACTCGAGAGCGACGGCCTGGTGAGCATCGGCCCAGAATGGCTCAGCGTGACGCCGAAAGGGCGCTTCCTGATCCGCAATGTGTGCATGGTGTTCGACCGCTACCTTCAGCAGGCCGCTCCGGTGCCGCGCTACTCGCGGACGATCTGACGGGGCAGGCGTGAGCGTATTGAACCTGGTTCCGGTGTTCACGGTGGGGCTGCTCGGCAGCGTCCACTGTGTCGGCATGTGCGGCGGGATCGTCGGCGCGTTTTCATCCGTGCCCGCACCCAGCGCAGCGGCGCGGCCGTTTCCGGTCGCGGTCATGACCGTGCGCGCCCCGGCCGAAGGCGCGCTGCGCGTGCTGGCCTATAACACGGGCCGCATCGGCAGCTACATGCTGGCCGGCGCGCTGGCCGGTGGCCTGGCGGGCGGCGCGCGCACCCTGGCCGGGCTGACCGCCTTGCAGGCGGGCGGCTACTGGCTGGCCAACCTGATGCTGGTGATCCTCGGCCTGTACCTGATGGACGCCTGGCGCGGCCTGGCGGCGCTGGAAACGCTGGGGCAGCTCTTGTGGCAGCGTGCGCGCCCCCTGATGCGTTTCATCATGCCGCTCGATCATCCGCTCAAGATGCTGGCGCTGGGCGCCCTGTGGGGCTGGCTGCCGTGCGGGATGGTGTACAGTATGCTGATGACAGCCATGTTTACCGGATCCGGCGCCGAGGGCGCGATCGTGATGCTGGCCTTCGGGCTGGGCACCTTGCCAATGCTGCTGGCCATGGGCATGGCGGGCGAGCGCCTGCGCGCGGCGCTGCAAAAGCGCGCGGTACGGATCGGCGCCGGCACCCTGGTGCTGGCCTTTGGCCTGTTGGGCCTTGCGCGCGCAGCCATGGGCGGGCAGGCTGGCTGGCTCGACGCGCTGTGCATCACGGGAGGCGTGCATTGAGCGCGCAGCCATTCACCGCCGCCTGCTACCACTGCGGGCTGCCGGTGGCGCTTGGCACCACCTGGTCGGTGCGCATCGATGGCGCGCCGCGCCCGATGTGCTGCCCGGGCTGCGAAGCGGTCGCGCACGGCATCGTCGAGGCCGGCCTGGCCGACTACTACCGCACCCGCAGCGTGTTCGCCGACCGCGCCGAGGGCGTGGACCTGGTGCCGCCCGAACTGGCGCTGTACGACAGCGCCGTTCCAGCCACTGCGGGCGAGTCGCGCGAGGGCGTGTTTTCGCTCGACGGCATCCGCTGCGCCGCCTGCGTGTGGCTGATCGAACGGCGCCTGGCGCGCCTGCCGGGCGTGCGCGAAGCCCAGCTCAACGTGGCTACCGAGCGCCTGCACATGACATGGGACGCTGCGCTGTGCAAACCAAGCGACATCGTCCAGGCCCTGCGCGGGATCGGCTACACCGCCTATCCCTACCAAGCGGCGCAGCACGGCGCCCAGCTCGAACGCAAGCGCAAGAAGCAGTTCCGCCAGCTGTTCGTGGCCGGCCTGTCGATGATGCAGGTGATGATGTACGCGCTGCCGGCCTACATTGCCGACGAGGGCACCATGGACGCGCCGATGGCGGCGCTGATGCAGTGGGCCTCGCTGCTGCTGACCATTCCGGCGGTGCTGTATTCGGCCCAGCCGTTTTTCCGCGGGGCCTGGGCCAGCCTGCGCGCGCGCATGCCGGGCATGGACCTGCCGGTGGCGCTCGGCATCGGCGCCGCATTCGGCGCGAGCGTGCTGGCCACCCTGCGCGGCAGCGGCGAGGTGTATTACGACTCGGTGACGATGTTCATCTTCCTGCTGCTGGCCAGCCGCTATCTCGAACAGATGGCGCGCCGCAAAGCCGCGCGCGCACTGGAAGACTTGCAGCGCGCCTTGCCGGCATCGGCCCAGCGGCTCTCCAAGTGGCCCGGCTCGCGCCAGGCAACCATGGTGGCCGCCGCCAGCCTGGCCGAGGGCGACGTGATCCTGGTCGAACCGGGCAGCGCGGTCGCGGCCGACGGCATCATCCTCGAAGGGCATACCGAGGTCGACCTGGCGCTGTTGACGGGCGAAAGCCGCGCGCAGGCACGCGTGCCGGGCGACGAGCTGCCCGGCGGGGCGATTAACACCACCCAGGCCATCGTGCTGCGCGTAACCCGCGTGGCCAGTGACAGCACCCTGGCGCGCCTGGTCAAGCTGGTGGAAAAAGCCGGCCAGGGCAAGCCGCGGATCGCCCAGTGGGCCGACCAGGTGGCCGCCTGGTTCGTGGTGGGGCTGCTGCTGCTGACGGTGGCGGTCTTCATCGGCTGGCAACTGGTTGACCCGGCGCGCGCCTGGCAGGTGGCGATCGCGGTGCTGGTGGTGTCGTGCCCGTGCGCGCTGTCGCTGGCCACGCCGACCGCGCTGGCCGCCGCCACCGATGCGCTGGTGCGGCGCGGCGTGCTGGTGGTGCAGCCGCACGTGCTGGAAACGCTACAGCGCGCCACCCATATCGTGTTCGACAAGACCGGCACCCTGACCGAGGGCCGGCCGGTGCTGCGCCACGTGGAGCCGCTGGCCGGCTTGAGCGCCGCGCGCTGCCTGCACCTGGCGGCGGCGCTGGAGGCGGGCAACGCCCATCCGCTGGCGCTGGCGATCCGCAGTGCCGGCGCGGATGGCGGCCTGCGTGCGGACCAGCTGCACAGCGAAGCGGGGCAGGGCGTGGAAGGCGTCGTCGACGGCGTGCGCTATCGCCTCGGGCGGGACGGCTACGCGGGCGCGGCCCCGGTGGCGGTCTGGCCCGACGTGAGCAACGTCTACCTGGGCGCCAACGGCATCGTGCTGGCGCGCTTCGAGCTGGCCGACGCGCTGCGCGCCGATGCGCCCGAGGTGGTGCGGCGCTTCCGCGCGCGTGGCCAGACCGTCATTCTATTGAGCGGCGACGACCAGGCGGTGGTCAGCCGCACCGGCGCCGCGCTCGGCATCGACAGCGCCATCGGCCAGCAGCTGCCGGAGCAGAAGCTGGCCTACGTGCAGCAGCTGCAAGCAACAGGCGCGGTGGTGGCGATGGTCGGCGACGGCATCAACGACGCCGCCGTGCTGCGCGCGGCCGACGTCTCGTTCGCCATGGGCGGCGGGGCCGCGCTGGCCCAGCTCAGCGCCGACTGCGTGCTGTTGTCAAACCGCCTGGCGGCGCTGGACGATGCCGCCACGGGCGCGGCGCGCGCGCTCAAGATCATCCGCCAGAACCTGGCCTGGGCCAGCGTCTACAACTGCGTGGCGATCCCCGCGGCCGCCTTTGGCCTGATCAATCCGTGGCTGTCGGCGGCCGGCATGTCGCTCAGTTCCGCCGTGGTTGTCATCAACGCGCTGCGCCTGCGGCGCATGAAGGGCGCCTGAATGGAATCCTTGTATCTATTGGTCCCCCTGAGCGTGTTCATCGTCGTGCTGGCGGTGTGGGTGTTTTTTGGGGCGGCCGACAGCGGCCAGTTCGACGACCTCGATGGTCCCGGCATGCGCATCCTGCTCGACGACGAGGACCCTGTCGAGAAAGCCCCAAGCAACGATCTTGCATGATTCCGGCGTTTTTGATTCACATCAAGGATTTTTGATCCCCAGAAATTTACTCTTCTGCTGTCATCGTTGCATTCTCAGGAGAGCCTTTGTGGACAGAGCTTTAAACTACAACAACAAGATCGTCAGGTACTTTACGATCGCCACCGTCTTTTGGGGCGTCATCGGCATGCTGGTCGGGGTGTTCATCGCCGCGCAGCTGGCTTGGCCGGCCCTCAATTTCGACATCGCCTGGTTAAGCTACGGGCGCCTGCGTCCGCTGCATACCAATGCTGTCATTTTCGCATTCGGCATCAACGGCCTGTTTGCGACTTCGTACTGGGTGGTGCAGCGCACCTGCCAGGTGCGCCTGTTCTCGGACACGCTGGCCATGATGACCTTTTGGGGCTGGCAAGCGATCCTGGTGCTGGCCACCATCACGCTGCCGATGGGTTTCACGCGCGGTAAAGAGTACGCCGAGCTGGAATGGCCGATCGCGCTCTTGATCACGGTGGTCTGGGTGATCTACGCGATCGTCTTCTTCGGCACCATCGTCAAGCGCAAGGTCAAGCACATCTACGTGGCCAACTGGTTCTTCGGCGCCTACATCCTGGCCGTGGCGATCCTCCACATCGTCAACGGCGCGGTCATGCCGGCTTCCTTCTGGAAGTCCTACTCGGCCTACGCCGGCGTGCAGGACGCGATGATTCAATGGTGGTACGGCCATAACGCGGTCGGCTTCATCCTCACCGCCGGCTACCTCGGCATGGTGTACTACTTCATTCCGAAACAGGCCGAGCGCCCGGTGTACTCGTACCGCCTGTCGATCGTCCACTTCTGGGCCCTGATCTTCACCTACATGTGGGCCGGACCGCACCACCTGCACTACACCGCGCTGCCCGACTGGACCCAATCGATCGGCATGGTGTTCTCGCTGATCCTGCTGGCGCCATCGTGGGGCGGGATGATCAACGGGATCATGACCCTGTCGGGCGCCTGGCACAAGCTGCGTTCGGACCCGATCCTCAAATTCCTGATCGTGTCGCTCTCGTTCTACGGTATCGCCACGTTTGAGGGCCCGATGATGTCGATCAAGACCATCAACGCGCTGTCGCACTACACCGACTGGACCGTCGCCCACGTGCACGCCGGCGCTTTGGGCTGGGTCGGATTCATCACCATGGGCTCGATCTACTACCTGATCCCGCGCCTGTCGGGCAAGACCGAGATGTGGAGCGTGCGCCTGATCGATACCCACTTCTGGGTCGCGACCATCGGCATCGTGCTGTACATCTCGTCGATGTGGATCGCCGGCGTGATGCAGGGCCTGATGTGGCGCGCAGTAAACAGCGACGGCACCCTGACCTACACCTTCGTGGAAGGCGTCAAGGCGACCTATCCGTACTACGTGATTCGCGTCGGCGGCGGCTTGCTGTACCTGACCGGCATGCTGCTGATGGCCTATAACACGTACCGGACGATGCGCAGCACTGTCAGCGAAGACGCGCGCATTCCCACCCTTTTACCTGCACACGCCTGATTTCGGAGCTTGTAATGAAATTTTCACATGAATTAATCGAGAAGAATCCCTGGCTGCTGATCGGACTGGTTTTACTGGTTGTTTCCTTCGGCGGGCTGGTGGAAATCGTTCCGCTGTTCTTCCAAAAATCGACCACCGAGCCGGTGGCCGGCCTGAAACCGTATTCGGCGCTGCGCCTGGTGGGCCGCGACATCTATGTGCGTGAAGGCTGCTACAACTGCCACTCGCAGATGATCCGTCCGTTCCGCGCCGAGACCGAGCGCTATGGCCACTATTCGGTGGCCGGCGAATTCGTCTACGACCGGCCGTTCCAGTGGGGTTCCAAGCGCACCGGCCCGGACCTGGCGCGCGTCGGTGGCCGCTACAGCGACGAATGGCACCGCACCCACCTGGACAACCCGCGCGACGTGGTGCCGGAATCGAACATGCCGGGCTATCCGTGGCTGGCCAAAACCAAGCTGGTGCCGGCCGAGGTGATTCCGAAAATGCGCGCCCTGCAGCGCCTGTCCACGCCCTACACGGAAGAAGACATCGCCCAGGCGCCGGCCACACTGGCCGACAAGACCGAACAGGATGCCCTGATCGCCTATTTGCAGGGCCTCGGCATCCAGATCAAGACGAGGAACTGACATGGCAATCGAACATATTTTTGACAGCGCGAGCAGCATCATGACCGTCATCAGCTTCACCACTTTCCTCGGCATCTTGCTGTGGACCTTCGTCCTCAAGGGCGGCAAGGACTTCGAGACGCAGGCGGCGCTGCCGTTCGCGGACGACATCACCGGCGATAACGCTGGCGGCAAGACGGGGGAGAGCGGTCATGGCTGATTTCACCAGCGGTTTCTGGGACCTGTACATCATCGTCATTACGGTGCTGGCCATTCTCGGCTGCGGCGTGCTGCTGTGGTCCCAGTCGACCCACAAGGTCGAACCGGGCAGCGACGGCACCACCGGCCACGTGTGGGACGAAAACCTGACCGAACTCAATACCCCGCTGCCGCGCTGGTGGATGTGGCTGTTCTACATCACCATCGTGTTCGCGCTCGTCTACCTGGTGCTGTACCCGGGCCTGGGCAGCTACGCCGGCAAGTTGGGCTGGAAGTCGAGCGGCGAATATCAGCAGGAACTGGCCAAGGCCGATGCCGACTACGGTCCCCTGTTCGCCAAATACGCCAGCCAGGACCTGAAAGCGGTGGCGGCCGACCCGCAGGCGCACGCGATCGGCGAGCGCATGTTTCTGACCTACTGCGCGCAGTGCCATGGCTCCGACGCGCGCGGCAACAAGGGCTATCCCGACCTGACCGACAAGGACTGGCTGCATGGCGGCGAGCCGTCGGTGATCAAGGAAACCATCATGAAGGGCCGTAACGGCATGATGCCGCCGATGGGCGCGGCGGTCGGCTCGGAAGCCGATATCGAAAACGTGGCGCACTACGTCAAGAGCCTGTCCGGGCTGACCGCCGATCCGATCAAGGTCTCCTTCGGCAAGTCCAAGTTCGGCGCCTGCATCGCCTGCCATGGCGCCGGCGGGGTCGGCAACCAGGCCCTGGGCGCGCCCAACCTGTCCGACAAGGTCTGGCTGTACGGCGGCAGCGCCGAGACGATCATGGAAACGATCCGCAAGGGCCGCACCAACACCATGCCCTCGTTCCACGAGTTCCTGGGCGAAGCCAAGGTGCACGTGCTGGCCGCCTATGTATGGAGCCTGTCCAACGATCCGGCGCCAGCGAACCTGGCAGCGGCGCCGGGGGTGGCGCAAAAATGAGCGAGGCCGCCAGCAAGCCGGTTGTGATCCGGATGTATGCCGCGCGCGAGGAAATCTACCCGCGCGAAGCAAAGGGACGCTATGCCAGCTTGCGCTGGGCGTGCGTGTGGATCACCCAGATCGTGTTCTACGGCTTGCCGTGGCTGAACTGGAACGGCCGCCAGGCGGTCCTGTTCGACCTTGGGGCGCGCAAGTTCTACATCTTTGGCATGGTGCTGTGGCCGCAGGACTTCATCTACCTGGCGGCGTTGCTGATCATCGCCGCCTACCTGCTGTTCCTGGTCACCGCCATCGCGGGACGGGTGTGGTGCGGCTTCGCCTGTCCGCAGACGGTCTACACCGAAATCTTCATGTGGATCGAACGCAAGATCGAAGGCGCGCGCAGCGCCCGCATCCGCCTCGACCGCCAGCCATGGACTGCCGACAAGCTGGCCAGGAAGAGCGCCAAGCACCTGGCCTGGGGCGTGGTGGCGCTGTTTACCGGCTTTAGCTTCGTGGCCTATTTTGCTCCGGTGCGCTCGCTGCTGGCCAATATCGGCGCCTTCGCGCTGGGACCGTGGGAGTGGTTCTGGATCGGCTTTTATGCCTTCGCCACCTATGGCAATGCCGGCTGGCTGCGCGAGCAGGTGTGCAAATATATGTGCCCGTATGCGCGCTTCCAGAGCGCCATGTTCGACAAGGACACCCTGATCGTCACCTACGACCAGGAACGCGGCGAGCCGCGCGGTGCGCTCAATCCCAAGGCCACGGCGGAGGAATCCAAGGCCAAGGGCGATTGCATCGACTGTAATATGTGCGTGCAGGTGTGCCCGACCGGGATCGACATCCGCAAGGGCTTGCAGTACGAATGCATCGGCTGCGCCGCCTGCGTGGACGCCTGCAACGGCGTGATGGACAAGATCGACCTGGCGCGCGGGCTGATTCGCTATTCGACCGACAATGCGATGGATAAAAAATGGTCGGCCAGGCGCATCGGCCAGCGCATCCTGCGCATCCGGGTGCTGATTTATACCGGGCTGCTGGTGCTGATCGTGGCCGGCTTCGGCACCGCGCTGGCGCTGCGCACCCCGCTCAAGCTCGACGTGATCCGCGACCGCGGCTCGATGGGGCGCGAAGTGGGCGACGGCATGATTGAAAACGTGTATCGTTTGCAAATCATGAACACGGCGGAAGCCGGGCATACCTTCCGCATCAAGGTGTCGGGCATCGATTCGGTGCGGCTGGCGACACCCGACCAGGCGGTGCTCGATGGCGCCAGCACGCGCGCGGTGCCGGTGCGGGTGCAGGTCCAGCGCAGCGCGGCGGCGCCCGGGTCGAACCATATCGAGTTCGAACTGACGGCGGTGGACGACGCGTCGCTCAGCGTGCGTGAAAAAGCCGTGTTCATCGTGCCAAAATAAAGCAAACAAGGAGACCGCATGCAAACCGCCTCACCCCTGACTCCCTCCATCGGCCCGTGGTACAAGCACCGCTGGCCATGGCTCCTGATGCTCGGTCCCGCGCTGGTGGTGGTGGCCGGCGTCAACCTCGGTTTCGTGGCCTATATGGGCCAGGATGCGATGGTGGTGGACGACTACTACAAGCAGGGCAAGGCCATCAACCAGGACTTGCGGCGCGACCGCGTAGCCAGCGCCATGCGCCTGTCGTTCAGTGCGGCCTACGATCCGGCCACGGAAAAGCTGGCCGGCACCTTGAGCAGCGGCGGGCAGGCCCTGGCCGCGCCGTTCAGCATCCACCTGGCGCACGCCACCCAGCCGCAGAAAGACCGCAAGCTGGACGTGATTCCGGATGCGGCGGGCCATTTTTCGGTGGCGCTGCCGCTGCTGGAACGGGCGCGCTGGCAGGTGGTGGTCGAAGGCGGCAAGCGTGACTGGCGCCTGGCCGCGGCCTGGCACTGGCCGCGCCAGCAGGCGCTGGCGATCGACGCCGATGCCCCGGCCGTTGTGCACTGACAGGGGGGAGGGTAGATGCGACTTGCGATGAAAGTATTGTGGCCCGCCTTCCTGGCGGCGATGCTGGCCGAAGGCTGCTTCTTTGCGCTGTTCGACCCGCGCGAAGCGCTGCACGTGGGCGAGCTGGCACTGACGCCGATGGCGGTGTACACCGTCGGCTTTTTCTTCTTCTGGACCTTTTGCGCGCTGGCCAGCATGCTGACCTACTATCTGCTGGTGGTGCCGGACGATCCGCATCCGCCGTTCTAGGCAGGCTATGTCGTGCGCCGGGCCAAGGCGCACGACATAGCCCGGCTAAGTGGATGTCGCGCCATCGTCAAACACCGCCTGCAAGCCCGGCGACAATGCGTGGCGCTTGACCAGGTCCTGGTACAGCAAGCCGATGTAGGTCTGCATGCGCAAGGCCATCCAGCGGCCCACGCCGGACTGGCATTCCAGCAGGATGTACAGGTACAGGAATTGTTCGCCGATCCGCACACGCCAGACGATATCGTCCTGGCGCGCCGACAAACGCTCGCTCACATAAGCAGGGGTGACCCGCTCGAAGGAAGACAGCGGGATCTCGTCGAGCAGCTTGATGGAAGTAAAGTCCGTGATCAGATCGCGCACCGGTTTCGGGTGGGCGAACAGCGAACGGTATACTTGACCATATGGGCTGGCAACGAGGAAAACCGGTAATTACGCCCTGATAATTACCTTATGTGCATCAATATCGCCTCTTGAAAACTGATTCCCACACGCTTGATGGGTCTCAGGCCATCGGGCTGCACTGCTCGGTGCCGGCCGCCAGCGCCTTGAGCATGGCCGGATCGAGCAAGGTCATTTCGCGCTTGTCGACGCCGATCCAGCCCTGCTTCTTGAAGCGCGACAGCAGGCGGCTGATGCTTTCGATGGTCAGCCCCAGGTAGTTGCCGATATCCTCGCGCGACATGCGCAGCTGGAAACTGGTGGCAGAATAGCCGCGCGCCGCGTAGCGTGCCGACAGGTTGATCAGGAACACGGCAAAGCGCTGCTCGGCCCGCATATTTCCCAGCAAGAGCATGACATTTTGCTCGCGCGTGATTTCCTGGCTCATGATGCGGTGGAAGTGGCGCAGCAGGGTCGGCACCTGGCCGAACAATTCTTCCAGGCGCGCGAAGGGAATTTCGCACACTTCGCTGTCTTCCAGCGCGACCGCGTCGCAATGGTGGCGCTCGCCGCTGATGGCGTCCATGCCCAGCAGCTCGCCGGCCATCTGGAACCCCGTGATCTGCTGCTCGCCGCCGGCATTGACCTGGTAGGTCTTGAAGTGGCCGAAGCGGATCGCGTACAGGTTGCGGAACGGTTCGTCCATCTGGTACAGGCGTTCGTCGCGCAAGATGCGGCGGCGCTTGCCGATGATGCTGTCGAGACGGGTAATGTCGTCCTCGTCGAGGCCCATCGGCAGGCAGAGCTGGTGCATGCTGCATCCCGCGCAGCTGGCCTTGAGCGCGGCGACGTTCAGCAAGGCTGCGGGAACGAATGGAAGAGGCTGAGGCATAGGGTCTGACGGTTTGTGGCTTGATCCGTATGATACCCCAGTGGAACCATGGCGCACAGGCCAATACCGGCGCAGTTGCCGCATTTTCCCCGGTACAGATGGCATATTGCCAACGATAATGCCGCATTATCACCGCAGGCGTTGTGCAAGTTTCAACAGTAAGGACCATACCGCGAGGGATAGTCCGGCGCCGGCGCCCGCCAGCAGTTGCGCGACACTCAGTGGCGCGAAATGAAACACGGCGGCCAGCGCTGGCAGGTAGATGACGGCCAGCAGTGCCGCGAGAGTGCCCGTGGCGATCATCCACAGCATCGGGTTGGGCTGGCGCCGCGCAGCGTGCGCGAACATCAGCGCCAGGTTGGCGCCGACCAGCGCGGTGAACGCAAAAGCGCGCGCCGCCTCCGGCGCCAGCGCGCCGCTGGCCCACAGCCAGGCGGCGATCACGTGGGCCAGCGCCACAATGCCGTGCAGGCCGGCGCGCAGCAGGGCCGCGCCGCCCACCAGCGGCGCATCGGGGGCGCGCGGCGGCGCGCGCATGCTGTCCGGATCGGGCCCATGGTTCTCGAAGGCGAGGGTGCAGGCCGGGTCGATCATCAGTTCGAGGAACACGATATGCATCGGCAGCAGCACCGGCCAGCCGAGCAGCAGCGGCAGCAGCGCCATGCCGGCGATGCAGGCGCGCAGTTCGCGCGCCGTCATCGCCGCCAGCGCGTCGCCGGTCAGCAGCGTGCCCTCGGCCAGGCGGGCCTGGCGCGCGATGGCTTGCGCGGTCGATGGATAGTCGCCGGTGATCATCAGCACGCGGATGTCGGCCGCGCGCAGGGCGCGCACCGCTTCCGGGATGCCGGCGCGCAGGGGATCGGCCAAGGCCACCAGTCCGAGCAAAGTAAAGCCCAGGCGCGCCGGATGCGGCGGCCAGTGCGCGCCAGGCTTGCAGCATGGCGCGCAGGGCTGGGCGCGGCGCTTCTTCGCGTACCAGGCGCCAGTCCGGATGCAGCTGGCTTGACCCGGCCAGCTCGCGCCGGGCCAGCCGCTCCAGCGCCTGGTCCATCGGGTCGAACGGGTTGGTAGCGCTGGCCAGCAGCGCGTATTCGAGCAGTTCGCGCATGGCCGCAGCAAGTGCCGCGTCGGGGGCCACGGCCGTGCCGACGGCATGCAGGCGCGCCACGCGCATGCGGTTTTCGGTCAGGGTGCCGGTCTTGTCGACGCACAGCACCGAGGTGGCGCCGAGCGTCTCGATGGCCGCCAGGCGGCGCGTGAGTACGCGCGCACGCGCGTGGCGCCACGCGCCACGCGCCCAGGGCTGGAAACACCACCAGCACGACGGCAAATTCTTCCGGCGCCATCGCCATCGCCAGCGCGATCCCGGCCAGCACCCCCGCCAGCCACTGGCCGCCGCGCAGGCCGTGGAACAGGACCAGTGCCGCGCTCAGGGCCAGTCCCAGCCCCGCGAACAGCAGCGTCAGGCTGCGCGTCTGGCGCTGCAGCGGCGACGCTTCGGGCGCGAGCTGGCCCAGGGAGGCCCCGATGGCGCCGCTGCGGCTGTGCGTGCCGGTGGCCGTGACGGTGGCCGTGGCGTGGCCGCCGACCACCACGGTGCCGGCGAACAGGCAGGCGCTCGTCGTCGCCGGCGGCCTTGTCCAGCGCCAGCGATTCACCGGTTAGCAGCGACTCGTCGACGCGCAGGCCGTGGCCGGCCAGCAGGCGCGCATTGGCCGGCACGCGGTCGCCTTCGGCCACGACGATCAGGTCGCCGCGCACCAGCGCCCGGCTATCCAGATGGCGGCTGTGACCGTCGCGCACGACCAGCGCGCGGGCTGCCCAGCTCGCGCAAGGAGTCCAGCGCCTTTTCGGTTTTGCTTTGTTGAAATAAGGTCAGGCCTACGGTCAGGGCGACCGTGGCCAGCAGGAAAATGCCTTCGCGCAGCTCGCCCAGTGCCAGGTACAGCGCGGCGGCGCCGAACAGCAGCAGGAACATTGGTTCGCGCGCGGCTTCCCACGCCAGCCGGGACAGGCCGGGGCGGGTGGCGGCCGGCAGCGCGTTGGGACCGTCGGCGGCCAGGCGGCGCGCCGCTTTCGCTTCGCTCAGGCCGCCATGGATGGCCACCTCGTGCGCTGTGCTTGCCATGGAGTTCCTGCTCGGGACGCCGGACACGGCGAATCATTCAGGATATCAATGACTTACTAGCAAGTTTTGATGTGGCTCAAGCGTGCCCGGATCGGCGCTTAACGCGGGCGGAAACGCACGTCGACGCTCGAGACGTCACCCGTGACCTTGGCTTTCTTGGGTTTCTTGGGCTTTTTCAGCACTTCGCCGGCGGTATTGGTCAGCGGCACCCGGTGCTCGGGCGAGAAGCCGGGCTCCTCGATGCGCTCCAGGGTCTGTTTGGTCAGGATTTCTATGGCGGCGAGCAAGTCCACCTCGTCCGCGCACACCAGCGAGACCGCTTCGCCCGAGGCGCCCGCGCGCCCGGTGCGGCCGGTGCGGTGAATATAGTCCTCGGCCACGATCGGCAAGTCGAAATTGACCACCTGCGGCAAGTCGTCGATGTCCAGTCCGCGCGCGGCCACGTCGGTGGCCACCAGGATTTTCGCCTCGCCCGCCTTGAAGCGGTCGAGTGCGCGCAGGCGGGCCGGCTGCGGCTTGTCGCCATGGATCGAATCGGCCGCGATGCCCTGCGCCTGCAGGGTCTCGACCAGCTGGTCCACGCCCTTGCGCGTCTTGACGAACACCAGCACCTGGCCCCAGCGGTGTTTTTTCAGCAGATACAAAAACAGTTCTGGTTTACGTTTCTTGTCGACCGGCACCACCCACTGGCGGATGCGCTTGACAGTGCTGTTGCGCGGGCTGACTTCGATGCTTAGCGGGTCGATCAGCAGCTTGCCGGCCAGCGCGCGGATCTCGTCCGAAAACGTGGCCGAAAACAGCAAGGTCTGGCGTTTTTTCGGCAACGCCGCGAACACGGCGTCGAGCTCGCGCGAAAAGCCCAGGTCCAGCATGCGGTCGGCTTCATCGAGCACCAGCGTTTCGAGCTGGTCGAACTTGAGCGCGTTCTGGCGGTACAGGTCGAGCAGGCGGCCGGGCGTGGCCACCAACACGTCGAGACCCTTGCGCAGCTTCATCATTTGCGGATTGATGCTGACGCCCCCATAGGCGACGTGGGTGCGCAGCGGCAAGCCGGCGCCATAGGCACGGAAACTTTCGTGCACCTGCTCGGCCAGCTCGCGGGTCGGTACCAGCACCAGCACGCGCACCGCGTTGGCGCCGACCTGGCCCTGCAGCGTCAAGCGCTGCAGCAGGGGCAGGGCGAAGCCGGCGGTCTTGCCGGTGCCGGTCTGGGCGGCGGCCATCATGTCGCGTCCGGCCAGCACGGCGGGAATGGCTTGCGCCTGCACCGGGGTGGGAGTGCTGTAGCCGAGCGCGTCCAGCGTGCGCACGAGGGGATCGATCAGACCGAGGGAATCAAAAGACATGGGGAAGCGACCTTGCGGCAAAAGAACAAGGGCGTAGTTTACCCTGTCCGGCGATCGCCGGGGCGCAAAAGGCCTAGCGCGTGGCGCTCACGGTGTGCGCGACGGTCGGCTTGGTCGGTTCGTGCTTGTCGCCGCAGGCGGCCACAGAGAACACGAGCAGGCAGCAGGCGGCGAGGGCCGCGAGCGGGTGAAAGCGTGGTTTCATGGCGCATCCCTCATAAAAGTCCGATGCTACCCAAAACCACGCCCGGGCGGCGCGCTGTTGCGGCGCGCTGTCGCGACGCGCTGTCAGAAGCGGTAGCTTACGCCGGCGCGCAGCACCGGATATACCTTGTAGGCCTGGACATCGGCTTCCATCTTGACGCGCTCGACGGCCACGTCGCGCGCCAGCTGGGTGCAGGCGGCGCTGGTGGCGGTACAGCCCGACTGCACCAGGCGCCCGTTCGGATGGCCCTGCCACAGTGCGCCCACGTCGGCGCTGAATTGCCACTTCTTGTCGGTGCTCAAGGCATTGCCCCAGCCCAGGCCGAGGTAAGGCGCGCCCTTGTTGTACTCGATGCCGCCGTTGAGAATGCCGACCTGGCTGGCTGCGTAGTTCTTGCCATTGATGTTGTAGTTGCCGTTCGAATCCTGGCGCGCCACCATGCTGACCTTGTTACCGTTGTACACCACGCCGGCGGTCAGGCGGAACGGGCTGTTATCGATCAGGTGCCAGTCGAACAGCACGTCGATGTTTTGCAGCTTGGCCTTCATCGTGTAGCTGACGGTGCTGGCGGTATCGTTGTACTTGCGCTGGAAATAGCTGGCGCCGAAACGGGCGTTCAGGGTCTTTTCCATTGGGAAAATCAGGTGGGCGCCGACGCCGGTGGTGCCGACTTCGGCGGTAACGGCGATCTCGGCTTGCGCGCTGGCGGCCAGCAACAGGGCGGCGGCCGCCAGGGCGATATTCTTGATGTACATGCAATGACCTTTGAAGAATGACTGGGGGATGGCGGCATTGTACCGGCTCGGGCCGGCGGCGACATGCTCGGGCATCGTGGCCCGCCATGCTACCCCAGTCGGGGCCGCCAAGCCAGTCCCGAAAGGTAAGCAATTGTCGTTTTTTGTCGCCCGCCCGGGCCGGCCGGGATCGATTGAAAAAGGCGTTTCGCCTGTATTGACGGGCGCCGTTGCGTGCCGGGCTGGTGGTTTCCAAGCGCAATCCATGATAAATTCCGTCGCGGCCGTCCGCAAGCCGCCCCACCAACCGCTATTCAGGAGTTTCCCGCATGCCTACCCCGTTCCGGCGCGCCATCGCGCCCCGTCTGATCGCCGCCCTGCTGGCCTTGTCCTGTGGCGGCGCCGCCGTGCCGGTACTGGCCGCCGGTGCCGCCTTTGTAGCCGGGGTGCAGCAGCGCGACGCCGCCTTCGACCAATGGGCTGACCGTTTCGCCGCCGACTGGGTGCGGCTGTCGCCCCAGCGCGCCACCATCGACCAGTATTTCAGCGGCGCCGAACAGCAGGCGCTGGACCGCCAGCTCACGCCGATGACCGTCGCCCAGCGCGCCAGATACACGGCGCTGGCCAGGGCGGGCGTGGCGCGGCTGGACCGCTTCCTGGCCGGGTCGCTGGACAGCACCCGGCGCGTCTCGGCCGAGACCATGCGCTGGTCGCTGGCCAACCACCTGGCGGGCGAGCGTTTCGAGGACCACGCTTTCGTCTTCTCGCAATTCGGCGGCACGCATATCGCGCTGGTCAGCTTCATGAGCGCGGCGCACCCGATGCGGCGCGCGGCCGATGTCGACAGCTACCTGGCGCGCCTGGCGCAGATTGGCGAGCGCATGGACCAGGCCAACGCGCGCGCCCGCGCCGCCGCCGCGCGCGGCCTGCTGCCGCCGCGCTTCATCCTCGAACGCGCGCAGGGACAGGTCGAGGCCTTCCTCAAGCCGGCCGCCGACCAGAACGTGCTGGTGCTCTCGCTGGCCGAGCGCAGCGCCGTGCTGGCCGACCTGACGCCGCCGGCGCGCGCGGCCGCTATCGACAAAGCGGCCGCCATCGTCGGCAAGAGCATCCTGCCGGCCTACGCCAGGACCCGGGCGCTGCTGGCCGAACTGCACCCGAAGACCGGCGACGACGCCGGCATCGCGCGTCTGCCCGACGGTGCCGCCGCCTACAGCCAGGCGCTGGCCAGCTACACCGGCAGCACCTTGAACGCGGCCCAGATCCACGCGATCGGGCTGCGCGAAGTGGCGCGCATCGAAGGCGAGATGGACCGCCACCTGCGCCAGTTGGGGTACACCGAGGGCGGCATCGATGCGCGCATGAAAGCGCTCGACAAGACTTTTCAGCCGGCTGCCGGACCCGATCCGCGCGCGGCGATCCTGAGCAGTTACGCGGCCATGGTGCGCGACGCCGAACAGCGCAGTGCCAAGCTGTTCAATCTCAAGCCGCGCGCGCCGGTCGAGGTGCGGCGCGAACCGGCGCTGACCGAGGGCAGCGCCTCGGCGCACTACAGCGTGCCGGCGCCGGACGGCAGCCTGCCCGGCATCTTCTGGGTGCCGCTGCGCGGGCCGTCGTTCGACATGATCCGCATGCGCAGCCTGGCATATCACGAAGCGGTGCCGGGGCACCACTTCCAGCTGGCCATCCAGCAGGAACTGAGCGGCTTGCCGGCATGGCGCACGCAGCGCATTTTTGGCGGCGGCAGCGCGCACTCCGAAGGCTGGGCGCTGTACACCGAGCGGCTGGCGGTGGAGCAGGGCTGGTACGAAGGCGACCTGCCCGGGTTGCTCGGTGCGCTCGGATCCGAACTGTTCCGCGCGCGCCGGCTGGTGGTCGACACGGGCTTGCACAGCAAGGGCTGGACGCGCCAGCAAGCGATCGACTATGGCATCGGCGCGGCCGAGGTGGAGCGCTACGTGGTGTGGCCGGGCCAGGCCTGCGCCTACATGCTGGGCATGCTGCGCATCCTCGAACTGCGCGACAAGGCGCGGCTGGCACTGGGCGAGCGCTTCACCTTGCCGGCGTTCCACGACGTCATCCTGAAAAACGGCTCGGTGCCGCTGGACGTGCTCGGCAAGATCATCGACCAATGGATCGCCGACCAGTCCCAGGCCGCCGCGACCTGATGATTTCCTAACCGGAGTCAGACACCCCCCACAACCGGGGTCTGACCTCTGACTCGAAAGATTGTTAAATCCGACGAGGCTGGCTCGACCGACGCTGGTGCGCGCGCCATTGCTCCTTCGCTCTGCCGGCAGCGGTACGGCACTCGTCCGGCGCCATAAATGGACCGCACTGGCTCCGATGTACGCGTTAACTGTTAAATGTTGCTAATCAGAGGTCAGACCCCGGTTGGGGGGTGTGGGGGGGGAGGAAATGTTTCGAGTCAGAGCTCTGACCCCGGTTGAGCATTATTTGGTGACGTGGAAGTCTTTGCCGTTGACGACGCTGCCGGCGGCGTCGATGGTGATGAGGTGCAGGCCGCTGTATTGCAGGCCGAGCCGGGCCAGTTGCGCCGGGGCCAGGCGCAGCAGGTAGTCGCCCGGCACCACGCCGCCCAGCACGTAGTAGCCGTCGGCGGTGCTGCTGGTCTTGCCCACGATGGTGCCGCTCCGGTCCAGCAGTTCGAGCTCGAAGTCGCCCATGCCGCGCTGGCCGGCCGCACCGGCCAGGTAGGTGGTGCCGTCGATTTCGCCAGTGATGCCGATCGCGATGTCCAGCCGGCTGACCTTGCCCGGGCGCGGCAGCAGCCGCCGCCCCGGTTCGCGCGCCTGCCATTGCGGGTCTTCCAGGGTGGCAGGGTCGACCGCGATGTCGACGTGCTGGTGCGCCGGCAGGCGGTTGAGGTAGACCACGCCGTCGGCGTCGCTGCGCGCCAGGTGGGTGCCGCCGTTGACGGCGAAGCCGGCCCCTTTGATCGGTTCGTCGTCGCCATCCATGACGCCGTTGCGGTTCTTGTCGAGGAAGACGCGCACCGAGGCCGCGCCGGCCGCCGCCATCGGCACGGCGTCGCGCAGCCAGCGCCCGCTCCTCGGTTCCTGGCCGAGCGCCATGAACAGCTGCACCCCGCCGCCATAGTCGCTGCGGCTGGTGTAGAACGCGCTCACGCCAAGCCCGACGCTGCCCACGCCTTTGTTGAGCGAGGCGCTCCAGCGCAGCTGCTGGTCGGCGAAGGTGCGGGTGACGGCGGTGTTGAGGAGGTAGCCGTCGCCGACGAATTTGTCGGCCGCCAGCGCCAGCGCGGAGACGCCGGCGTCGGGCACGATGGCAATTTGCAGATGCCCGCTGACGCCGACCCCGGCCACGCGCCGGCTCGCCTGCAGGCTGGCGTCGGCATGGCGCACGCCGTCGAGCGCGCGCCACAGGGCGCCGGCGCTGAGCGCGGTGCCCCGGCGGAAGGCCGACAGGCGCGCGCCGGCTTCGTTGCGGGTGGCGCCGGAGGCGAGCTGCTCGCGCCGCAGCTGCACCGAGAGCGGCATGGGCATGGGACCGACGCCAGGCAGCATGCCGTCCAGGCGCAGTTCGGCGCGGCTGCGCAGCGGGTCGGGACCGGGCAAGAACAGTTCGCTGGCAAAGCTGTCCAGGCGCGCATGGCTGGCGCTCACCGCCACGCCGCCGACCCGGGTCTTGAGGCCGATGCGGGCCAGCTTGCCGCCGTCGTCGGCGCGCGCGACGGCGGCGTCGACCAGCAGCGCGCGCCAGTAGCCGTGCAGGCCGAGGTTGGCGTAGCGCTTGTCCTGCTTGCCGAGCGCCAGGCGCACCACGCCGCCGCTGGCACTGAGCTGGGGCGCCAGGCCGACTTCGGCCTGGGCCAGCGCGCGGGCGGCGCCATGTTGGCCGGCCTGGATGCTGGCGCTGTAGGCGACGTCGCCCGGGGCCAGCATCGCCTGGTCGATCAGGAAGCTGTGGCGCTCGATGCGCAATTGTCCCAGCGGGCCGTGGAATACCAGGCGAAATTCGTTGGCGCCGTAGATCAGCGGCTGGTCGTCGAAGCGGTAGCGCCCGTCCGGGCGCGCTTGCTGGAAGCCGATCAGCGCCTCGTTGAAGTACAGTTCCACATCCCAGCCGGGCGCCAGGTCGCCTTGCAGGGTGTGGCGGTCGGTGCGCGCCGGCTGGCCGAGCGTGCGGTTGGAGATGGCCAACCCGCTGCCGTTGCCGCTGGCCAGGGCGATGTCGCCCACGCCGGGGGCGAGCACGCTGCCGATTTGCAGCGTGCGCGCGCGCAGGGGACCGAGCAGGCCGGCGTCGGGGTCGTTGCGCGCCAGGGTCAGGCGCGCGCTGGCGCCGCCGGCGGCCCGGCCGGCGTGCAGGTAGAGCGCGGCCTCCATGCCCGCCAGGTCGGCGGTGAGGTAGGCGCTGTAGTCGAGCGTGGTCGCGCCGCAGTGCGCGTCGAGCGCCACGGTCTGGTCGATGAAGGGCAGGGCGGCCAGCGCGTAGGGGGTGTCGAGGCGGGCGTAGACGGGGGGCGGGCCGCCATCCTGGTGCCGCGCCGTGCCGCCGCGCGACTGGCGTTCCAGGCGCGCTTGCAGCGGCAGTTTTTCGCGCGCGCGCACGCGCAGCACCAGGCTGGCCATGTCGATCTCGAGATCGACCGGCAGCCATTGCGCCAGCAGGCGGCTGGCGACGTACAGGTCGTCGGCCTGGCGTTTCACGTGCGCCGGGTCGAACGTGGCGCGCCGCTCGCCTTCGATCACGAGGCGCTGCGCCAGGTCGAGCCGGAAGCCGCGCTGTTCATCCAGGATGTAGCCGCTGGCCAGGCCTTCGGCCGGCTCGCTGCGGATGGCGATGGTGAGCAGGCGCGCCAGTTCGCCCAGCGGCAGGTAGACGTCGTCGCCATGCTGGTAGGCGCCCAGCGCGTCCGATACCAGGTAGTCGCCAAGCCGCACTTCGAGCACCAGGTCGGGACCGTCGGCGCCGGCGCCGCGCACCGGCCGCGCCAGTGCCAGCACGGCCAGCAGCAGCACGATGCCGAGCCGGCAGGCGTGCCGGCGCAGGCGGTGAGAGCGCATGGCGACGCCGGCCGCCTGCGCTCAGGGCAGGGCGAGCGTGGCTTCGGCCAGCACCGCGCCGCCGGCTTCGGCGCGCTCGCGAAAGCGCAGGTGCAGGGTGCCGCGCGCGAGCGTCACGCCGGGCGGCATGGTCAGGTTCAGGCTGGCCTTGCGCAGGGGATTGGGGGTGTAGATGGCCACGCCGGCGGCTTTGGCCAGCACGTGTTCAGTTGCGCCGCCATGCGCCACGAAGGCGGCGCTGACGTCGCCGTACACCGAGCTGTCGCCGCTGCGCCCGATCTGGAACGAGAGCAGCGCACCTGCGGGGCCGCGCTGCACGTCGAGCGCGCCCAGGGTCACGCTGGCGCCCTCGGTCTGGTGCCGCACGATGACGGGAATCGAGGCGCCGATCAGGGTGTTGAGCACCACCCCGATCTGCCGCGCGCCCGCGCCTTGCTGTTCGACGCTGCTCGCGCCCGTGGTGTCGGCCAGTTTTTCGAAGTGCAGGTGCGAGCGGTATTCGCCGGGGGCCAGGGCGGCCGGTTTGCGCAGCATGACGCGCACCACCTGGGCGGCGCCCGGCAGCAGGGTAACCTGGCGCGGCGAAAAACTGAGCATGGCGTCGGCGAAGCGGTCGTCCGGCCCGGCCGCGTCGGCGCCGGTGAATTCGCCGCTCTCGGTCATGCGCCGGTTGACCAGGCTGATACGGTAGGTGGCGGGGCTGCTGTCGCTGTTGATCAGTTCGACCTGGGCGGCGCGCTGGTTCTTGGTGAATACCACGCGGGTGGGGTTGAGCATCAGGCCGGCCAGCGCCTGCAAGGGCAGCGCGGCCGCCAGGATGGCTGCCAGGAACAGGCGCGCGGCGCGCGCAAGGGAGAAGGTGGAGTGCATAGGGGCCTCGCGGGACGGTGATCGGCTATTGATATTCGATGGTGATGGGGAAGCTGCCGCTGTAGTTGCCGGGCCGCTGGCCGGGCCCGACTTGCAGGGTGGCGCCCACCGCGAGCACCTGGGTGCCGCCGGAGAGCATGCCGGCGCCGGCCGGGACGCTGACGAAGTCGCTCAGGGCCATGCTCGCGGCGCCGTCGCTGATGAGGGCGCCGGCCGGCAGGCTGATGATGTAGACCAGGTCGGCGTTGGCGGGTTGCTTGTCGCTGATGGTGAACCTGGCCGGCGCGCCGGCCGATGCCAGCAGCACCACACCGCCGGCCGCGGAACGCGCGCCGCCCGTGCCGACATGGACGCTGCCGGCGGCGAGGGCGGCGAAGCGGCCGAAGGCGAGGTCGCCGGCGGCCACCACGTTCAACTGGGCGCGCGCCGGCGTGGCTGCCAGCAGGCAGGCAGCCACGCCGAGCGCAGCGCTGCGCCGCAACAGGCGCAGGCACCGGCGGCGCGCGTCAGTTGTATTCAACGGTGGCGATGACATTGCCGGCGTAGGTGCCAGGAGCCTGGTTGGCGGCCACGGTCAGGGTGCCGCCCACATACAGCGACTGGGTGCCGCCGGCCGAGAGGGTGCCGGTGGCGGCGTCGCCCGAGGTGGCGTTGGCGCCGGTCAGGTCGCTGAATTTGGCCAGGGCCATGGTTTCTCCGCCGCCGCCGCTGTTGGTCAGCAGTGCCGTGCCCGAGTGGGTGATGGCGTAGGTGGCACCCGGCTCCCCCGTAATGTCGAACTTGGCCGCCGAGGTGGCCGAGGCGCCCATCGCCACCACGCCGCTGACGGCGCGCACGCCGCTGGTGCTGACGGTGATGGTGCCGCCGGCCGCGGCGGCGAAGGTGCCGAACGCCAGGTTGGTGCCGACCACGACGGCGATCGGGGTGACCACGGTGCCGCCGGCGGTGGCCGTCGCCTGCGCGGCGAACGCCGGTGCGCCCAGGCCCAGGCCGGCGGCGATGACGGCGAGTACGGCCAGGGTCGACAGGGTACGCTGCTGATTGATCGTTGTGTTCATTCCAGCTCCTTGGTTTCTTCGGGTGGGTTTTTTTCTTTGCAGAAGCTCTTTCTGCAAGGGAATAGTACCTGCGATTTTTCATCGGAAAACCGCGTCCGTCGCGCCTTGCGGCAAAGCTTGATATGTATCTAAAGAGGGTGGCGGATTGGCGTCGGGATGTTGCGCTATTGCCGCGCCGTGGTGGCGTGCCTGGGGTTCAGCGTGCGGCTTGGAGCAATGTTGGTGGGTGTGCTATCTTGCGTTCCGGAAAACGCACGGAGCGGCGCCCAAAGCGGCGTTCGTCGGCGCCGGCGCGGTTTCGTCGGATCCGGTCCCGCCCGGCACTGGCCGCTTGCTATAGTCATTTCCACCCCTCCCTGACTGGATTGCCGACCATGACAAGTTTCTTTTTTATCTTCCGGATCACCCTGGCGTGGGCCATCGTGGCCACGGTGCTGGCGATTACCGTGGCGCAAACGCTGCTCAGCGAGCGCGATAGCGGTGGCGGCCTGTTGCTGCTGGTGCTGGGCGTGATGGCGTTTGCCGCCGTGACCGCGTTTTCGCACGTGCGCCGGGTGCGCCTGCTCACGGGCGAGGTCGACCGCGCCACCCTGGCTTGCCGCCAGCGGCGCCAGATCGAGGTGCCGTTCGAGGCCGGCGAGACGTTCGACATCATCGACGCCGCCATCCGCGAACTGCCCGGCGCCGGCCAGGTCGACAGCGCGCGCGACAGCCTGCAGGTGCGCGCCAGGATCGGCTCGGTGCCGCCCTACAGCGGCGGCGCGGCGTGGCTGTTCACGGGCCACGCCAGCCCGGGCGGCAACCAGATCATCGTGACCGTCACCCCGAATGGCGATGCCGGCAGCGTCACCCTGATCTGCGAGCCGGAACGCGGGGCCTGGACCGACTGGTTCCTGGTCGATGCCGGCGGCAACCTGGAAAACGCCGATGCCATCGGCCGCGCCGTGGCGCGCCGGGTGGCCGAGCGGCGCCGCGGCGAGCAGGCGGCGGCGATCCAGACGGCGACCGAAAAGGAGCTGACCGTCGCCAAGCTGAGCTTGCTGCATGCGCAGGTCGAACCGCATTTCCTGTACAACACCCTGGCCAGCGCGCAATTGCTGACCCGCAGCGATCCGGCCCGCGCCGACGAGATGCTGGGCAACCTGATTTCTTACCTGCGCAACTCGCTGCCGCGCACCGACGATGCGCTCTCGACCCTGGGCCAGGAGCTGGAACGCGCCAGGGCTTACCTGGACATCCTGGTGATCCGCATGGGGCCGCGCCTGCGCCTGCAAGTCGAGGTGGCGGCGCAACTGCATGGAGCGCCGTTTCCCGCGATGATGCTGCAAACCCTGGTCGAAAACGCCATCAAGCACGGGCTGGAGCCGAAACCGGGCGGCGGCACGGTGTGGATCATCGCGCGCGTGCACGAGGGCGCGCTGGCGTTGACGGTGGCCGACGATGGACGCGGCTTTTCGGCCGAAGGGGGCGGTACCGGCATCGGCTTGCGCAATGTGCGCGAACGGCTGCGCCTGGCGTACGGCGGCGCTGCGGGGTTTGCCATCGTGTCCAACTATCCGTGCGGGGTGGCGGCCACGATCAGCGTGCCGTATCCGGCCGCGGCAACGGCAACGGCAACGGCGCTGGCGGAGGCGCGGCGTGATGGTTGATTGCATCATTGCCGAAGACGAGCTGCTGTTGCGCGATGCGCTGGTGCAGCAGCTGGCCGGGGCCTGGCCGGAGTTGCGCATCGTGGCCGCCTGCGACGATGGCGGCAGCGCGCTCGAAGCGCTGGCCGCGCACCAGCCGCAGGTGGCGTTCCTGGATATCCGCATGCCGGGACTGAGCGGGCTGGAAGTGGCCGGCGCGCTGGCCGAGCTCAGTCCGCGTACCCAGGTCGTGTTCGTGACCGCCTACGACCAGTACGCGATCGATGCCTTCGAGCGCGGCGCGCTCGACTACCTGCTCAAGCCGGTGGCGCCGGCGCGCCTGGCCGCCACGGTGCAGCGGGTCAAGGCGCGCCTGGCCAGCGGCACGGCGGACGCCGGCGTGCTGGCGGCCTTGCTGCGCCAGCTGGGACGCGAGCTGGCGCCGCCGGCCAGGCCGGAACCGCTGGTCTGGCTGACCGCCAGCGCGGGCGCCGAAACGCGCTTGATCATGGTCGAGGATGTCGCCTATTTTCAGGCCGACAGCAAGTACACGGTGGTGATGACGGCCCAGGGCGAGGCGCTGCTGCGCAAACCGATCCGCGAACTGCTCGACGTGCTCGATCCGGCCATGTTCCGCCAGATCCATCGCTCGACCATCGTCAACCTCAAGGCGATCGCCTCGGTGGCGCGCGACGAGAGCGGGCGCGGGGTGGTGCGCCTGCGCACCCGGCCCGAGACGCTGGCCGTGAGCCAGCCGTTCATGGCCTTGTTCCGGGCCATGTGAGGCAGCCTGTGTGCGCTGGCGTACCGACTTGGCTATTGCTTTTGCTAAACTAATGAATGTGAGTGGCACGGCGCGTGGCGCCGGCGGCTGACGGCGCGCCTGCCGGGCGCGTTGACTTTCTTTGTGAGGCAACCATGAAAAGCGTAATCATCGCCGCCGTCCTGCTGGGCGCGAGTTTGTCCGGGCAGGCCCAGACCAATGTCAGCATCAATATCGGGCAGCCGGGGTTTTACGGACGCATCGAGCTTGGCGATTTCGGCCGGCCGCCGGTCGTCTATACGCAGCCGGTGGTGATCGAACGCTATGCGCGCGTGGCGCCGGAGCCGCTGTATCTGCGGGTGCCGCCAGGGCACATGAAAAAGTGGAGCAAGCATTGCGCGCGCTACGACGCCTGCGGGCGCCAGGTGTATTTCGTGCGTGACGACTGGTACACCAATACCTATGCGCCGCGCTACCGCGAGATGCGCGGCGGCGGACGCGACCGGGACCATGGACGCGGCCGCGATGATGGCTACGATCGCCATGACCGCAAGGAGCGTGACCGGGACCATGGACGCGGTCATGGGAATGGTCATGGCAACGGCAACGGCAACGGCCACGGAAATGGCCACGGTCGCGGCCACGATAAAAACTAGCGCCCCCGCTTGCCCGGGACCTCCACATCGTCGTTCCTGCCACTGGCAGGAACGACTCCCCGCGAAGGCGGGACCCAATGCCGAGCCTTAGCCCGCGGCCGGGCAGGCAGCCCGGGTCGCCCGCCTGCGCGCCGCCGACGCTACTCAAGCCGCGGGCGTCCACCGGTACAGCGTGGGCGCGATTTCCCGGAACGCAGTAGACTGGCGTTGTCAAATAATTCAGGGAGATACTTTTGCGCGGCGAAATTGTGATTGTCGGTGGTGGAGCTGGCGGGCTGGAGCTGGCCAGCAAATTGGGCCGCAAGCTGGGTCCGTCCAAGGTGTTTCTCGTCGATAGCCGCTTGTCGCACATCTGGAAACCCTCCCTGCACGAAGTTGCCGCCGGCACGCTCGACATCCACCAGGAAGGCTTGTCCTACCAGATGCTGGCCCACGATAACGGTTTCAGCTTCGTGTACGGCGCCCTGACCGGGCTCGATGCCGCCGCCAGGCGCCTGACCATCGGCCCCATCCGCACGCCCCAGGACGAGGAAGTGCTGCCCGAGCGCACCCTCGAATTCGGTTCGCTGGTGATTGCCGTCGGCAGCACGTCCAACTATTTCGGCGTGCCTGGCGCCAAGGAATACACGATTTCCCTGAACGCGACCGAAGACGCCGAGCGCTTCCGCCTGCAACTGTTGAAACTGCTGGCCCGGGCCGATGCGCGCAAGGCGGTCGAGCCCGGCGCCGGGCTCGATATCGTCATCATCGGCGGCGGCGCCACCGGGGTGGAACTGGCGGCCGAGCTGCGCGAGGCGAGCGCGGTGTACACCACCTATGGTTTCCAGCACCTCCAGCCGCGCCAGGATGTGCGCCTCACCTTGCTCGAAGGGGCGCCGCGCATTCTCGCGCCGCTGCCCGAACGGGTTTCGGACGCGGCCCTCAAGCTGCTGCACGAACGCGGCATCAAGGTGGTCAACGAGTGCCGCGTGACCGCCATCGCGCCTGGCCAGGTGACCGACAAGAACGGCAATGTTTACCCGTCCGACCTGTGCGTGTGGGCGGCCGGCATCCGCGCGCCCGAATTCCTGGCCACGCTCGGCTTGCCGCTGGCCAAGGGCGGCCAGATCGAGGTCGACGGCTTCCTGCGCGTGAAAGATGCGCCCGGCATCTACGCCATGGGCGATTGCGCCGCCTGCACCGACGCCGCAGGCAAGATGGTGCCGCCGCGCGCCCAGGCCGCGCACCAGCAGGCCGATTACCTGCTTGCCACCTTCCTGCGCCAGCAGGCTGGCAAGGCGGCGCAAAGCAAGCCCTACGAATACAAGGATTACGGTTCGCTGGTGTCGTTCGGCCAGACCACCACCGTGGGCAGCCTGATGGGTTCGCTAAAGGGCTTGAGCTGGTTCGTCGAAGGCTTTTTTGCGCGCATGATGTATGTCAGCCTGCACCTGATGCATCACGCGGCCGTGCTCGGTCACGTGCGGACCGGGGTGCTGGCGCTGGCGCGCTTCCTGATCAAGCGCAGCACGCCCCAGGTGAAGCTGCACTGACGCGCACGTGCTCCAAGGCCATTTCTGCGCCGAAGAGCGCGCTCAGGATGGCAGCGCCGTTGCGCAACCGCAGACCTGGCTGATGCCGGGATGGCAAGGCTCGCGCCAGCGGCTTAGCCGCTGAGCGCCGCCTGCGCCGCCGGCACCTTGGGCAGGGTCAGGATCATGACGGTGCCGCGCTGGCCGGCCGGCATCACCGACAGGGCGCCGCCCAGGTAGCGCGCGCGCTCGCGCAGCAGGCGCAGGCCGTGGCAGCCGGACGAGGCAGCGGAACGCTGGCCCAGTCCCACGCCATTGTCGCGCACCGTGAGCATGAGCTCGTCGCCGCCATCGTCCAGAATCACATCGATTTCAGTGGCCCCGGCATGCGCGGCGATATTGCGTAAGCCTTCTTCCAGCGCGCGCAGCAATGCCACCCCGTGTTCGCGCGCATAGCTTTCATCTTCGTCGGGCAGGCTGCAGCGCGCCACCAGATGGTGCTGTTTGCCAAAGTCGCTGACCAGCTCGGCGATGGCTGATTTGATGCCGAGAAACTCCAGCTTGTCGTTCCACAGCGACAGCTGCATGTCGCGGTTGGTGTTGATGATGGTCATCAGCAACTGTTTCATCTGGGCGGTGCGCTCTTGCAGCGCCTTTTCCTTGGGCAGTTGCTGGGTCAGCAGGGCCAGGTGCATGGTCAGGGCCGTCATCGACGAGCCGAGGCTGTCGTGCAGCTTGCGCGCCAGCAAGCGCCGCTCGTCATCCCGGCAAGTCGTCAGATGGCCGAGCAGTTCGCTCAGGTCGGCATTGCGTTCGGCAAGCTGGCGGTCCGGGTCGGCGTCATGCGGAGGGGAGGGCGGTAAGCTCATGCTGGACTCTTAGAATGTTTCCCAAATCATACAACAGCTTGCGCGCGCCTGTCGCGGCGCAGGCGCGCATGGTGCAGTGGCCATGCGCGGCCGCCGCCGGTGGCCGGGCTCAGTCGTGCGTGGTGGCGGCGCACTGGCCGATGGCGTCGAGCAGGTGGGCGATCTCGACCGGCTTGACCAGGTGCTTGTCGAAGCCGGCTTCGAGCACGCGGCGCTGGTCGTCGGCCAGGCCATAGCCGGTCAGGGCGATCAGCTTGATGTGGCAAGTGTCGCCGCCCTGGCGCAGGCGGCGCGCCACTTCGTAGCCGTCGATGCCGGGCAGGCCGATGTCGACCAGGGCGACGTCGGGCACGAAGCTGCGCGCCATCTGCACGCCCTGCACGCCGTCGGCCGCCTGGCGCACCGGGTAGCCGTAGGCGCCGAGCATGGTGGCCATCATTTCGCGGCCGTCGTCGTTGTCTTCGATCAGCAGGATGGCGGGCTTGCCCTCTTGTGCCAGGGCGGCCGGCGCGCTACTGGCGGCGGCCGCCAGCGGGGCGGCGCGCGGCAGGCGGATGACAAAGGTGGAGCCGGCGCTGGCGCCCTCGCTGTGGGCCGACACCGTGCCGCCATGCAGTTCGACCAGGCGCCGCACCAGGGCCAGTCCGATGCCCAGGCCGCCTTGCGCGCGGTCGAGCGTGATGCTGCCCTGCACGAACACGTCGAACACGTGCGGCAGCAGTTCGGCCGAAATGCCCACCCCGGTGTCGCGCACTTCGAGCACGATGTCCTTGCCGTTGTCGGCCACCGTGATGTCGATGGTGCCGCCGGGCGGGGTGTACTTGAGGGCGTTGTCGATCAGGTTGGTGGCGATCTGTTCGAGGCGGGTCGGGTCGCCATCGACCGAGCCCGCTTGCAGGTCGACATTGAGCAGGTAATTGGCGCTGCGGCCGGTGGCCTTGAAGGTGTCGAGGCAGGCGGAGACGAGCGCGGCGACGTCGACGTTTTGCTTGTCGAGCAAGATCTTGCCGGACATGGCGCGCGACAGGTCGAGCAGGTCGTCCACGATGCGCGACAGGTGCTGGCTCTGGCGCTGGATGATCTGCCTGGCGCGGCTGACCGTGTCGGCCGGCGCCCCGGGCAGGCCGATCAGCGAGGCGGCGCTGCTGATGGCGCTCAGCGGATTGCGCAGCTCGTGCCCGAGCATGGCCAGGAATTCATCCTTGGCGTGGCTTTTGGCTTCGGCCGCCTGGCGCTCTTCCATTTCGCGGGTGAGGCGCTTGTTGGTGGCGGTCAGCTCGGTGGTGCGCTGGCTCAGCTTGTGCGTCTGGCGCTTGAGTTCCTCGTTCTTGGTGGCCAGCGCCACGAACACCTGGACCTTGGCGTGCAGGATTTGCGGGATGACCGGCGTGAACAGGAAATCGGCGGCGCCGCGCTGGTAGGCTTTCAGGCGGTCGATTTCGTCGGCCAGGAAGGCGGTCATGAAGATGATCGGAATGTCGGCCGAGCGCGCGCGCTGGTGGATGGCCTCGGCCGTTTCAAAGCCATCCATGCCGGGCATGTTGACGTCGAGCAGGATCACGGCGAAGTCGTGCAGCAGCACCTGGCGCAAGGCTTCCTGGCCCGAGCGGGCGGACAGGACGGAGTAGCCGGACTCGTCGGCCCACTGGTCCAGCAGACTGGTCAACGCGAGCAGGCTGGCCGGGTCATCGTTGACGACGAGAATCTTCGGTTTTTCTATGGTGGTCACGTCATTCCTGCGCTGCGTTGGTGGTTGAAACAGGTCTGGAGCATTGCTGCCGACAGGATAGCAGAACCGGAAATTTGCCTCTGGTCACAGCGAACGCGGCTGTCGTGAGGCGGTGGCGTTCATCATATCAATCGGGTAATCCAATGTCAAAATGCAAGCGTACAGCTCACATGCATGCAAGGTACGCTAACGCACATACGTGGGCAGGGGCGTATGCGATAGTGACATCAGGACAAGCGCTGCCGTATGGCGCGGCCGTACGGCACGCTACATCGCCACCATCGTGGCGTGGCACATTGAAAGGGTAAGCCATGAATATCAACACCATCGTCGACACCGAATTTACCGGCAAATGCTTCCGTGACCTGCGCAATGCGCCGCTCTCGGCCATGCGTGGCCTGAGCACCAAGGATGCCAAGGCGCTGCAGGAAGCCTTTAATATCACCACCATCGGCGATCTGGCGAATCTCAAGTTCGTCAAGTGGGCCAGCGCGATCAACGTGCTGGCCGAGGAAGAGTGCGATACCGAAGAGCAAGCCGCCAAGGAAACCTTGCTCGATGATGCGGTCGAAATGACCTTTCCGGCCAGCGATCCGATTTCGGTCGATGCCGGCATCACGCGCATCGAAGTGCCGCCTGAAATGGTCAATGCCAGCACCGATCACCAGCATGCGAAATCGATCGAGGCCAATACCAAGCAGGCCGCCAAGGCCGCCAAGTAGTTCTGGTCAGGGGGAGGGCGTGATGCCTTCTCCCGTTTCTTGGTGACTGATTAGGCAAAAGTCCCTATCCCGTCGTTTCCGCCCATGGCAGGAAGTCGTTTCTGCCAATGGCAGGAACGACGGTTTTTCGTTTACTGGAGAGAGCGTGGAGACAGGTGGGCGACGTTAACGCCGTGGCGCCACCACCAGCGCTTCCTGCGCCAGCGCGCCGGCCGGCGTGGCCGAGGTGGCGCAGAAGCGGTTCTTGCCGCCGCGCTTGGCCTCGTACAGCGCGTAATCGGCAATGCTGATCAGCGCTTCCACCGTCTCGGCATCGTCCGGATAAATGCTGATCCCGATACTGGTCGACAGGCGCAAGGTCAGGTCGTTGATGAAAAACGGTTCGGACACGGCTTCGACCAGCTTGGCCGCCGGCCCGTGCGCATCGGCCAGGCCCGACACTTCGCCCAGCACCACCATGAATTCGTCGCCACCCAGGCGCGCCACGGTATCTTCCTTGCGCGACGAGGCCACCAGCCGCTGGGCGACAATCTTGAGCACTTCGTCGCCATAGGCGTGGCCATAGGTATCGTTGATCGCCTTGAAGCCATCGAGGTCGAGATACATGATGGCCGCCTTGTGGTGGTTGCGGTTGGCGTGCTGCAAGGTGGTTTCGATGCGGTCTTCCAGCAGGCGCCGGTTCGGCAAGCCCGTCAGCGGATCGTGCAGCGCCAGTTCCTGCTGGGCGCGGCTGTACTGCGCCAGTTCCTTGTACAGCAGCCGCACTTCCAGCATGTTATGGATGCGCTTGTGCACTTCGAGCAAGTCGAAGGGCTTGCTGATGAAATCGCGCGCGCCGGCTTCCAGCGCGGCGATCTTGAAACTCGGCTGGGCGGTGAGCGCCAGTACCGGCAGGTAGCCACCCTGTTCAATTTCCTTCAAGCCCTTCATGACCTGGAAGCCGTTCATGCCCGGCATTTGCAGGTCGAGCAGGATCAGGTCGTAGCAATGCTGGCGGTGCAGCGGACAAACTTGTTCGGGGAGCATGGTCGAGCTGACGCAGTTATAGCCTTCTTCGCGCAATATCTCTTCCATCAGCTCGACATTGTCGGCCGAATCGTCGACGACGAGGATTTTTGCGTTCAGTATGTCTTCTCGGCTTGGCATGCGTTGTCTCGGTCAAGGCGGAGGGGCGTGCGGCAAATAGTGCACGCGCGATGTTAACGTTTTGCTAGTGTAACAGTGTATCGAACATTTCTTGTAGGACAGCGCCGCGTGCGGCAGTAGGAATCCCATTGTATGTCAGCGCGGCCGGTTTTCTCCCATCGACGCCACCGTAGCGATCAGTTCGCTCGGCTCGACCGGCTTGGCGATATGCGCCATGAATCCCGCTTCCAGCGCGCGCAGGCGGTCTTCCGAACGCGCGAACGCGGTCAGCGCCACCGCCGGCACATCGCCCCCGCCGGCATGGCCGAGCGCGCGCACCTGCGCCAGCAGCTCGAAGCCGTCCACGTCCGGCATGCCCAGGTCGCTCACCAGGACATCGGGCGGCGTATTGCGGAACTCGGCCAGCGCCTCGGCCGCGCTGGCCGCCGTGCGCACGCTGGCATTGCAATCAGACAATATACGCCGGATCAGGTCGCGCGCGTCGGGTTCGTCGTCCACCACCAGCACGTCCAGGTGCGACAGGTCGCGCAGCAGGATCTCGGGGGTGAGCGGGGCCACCGGCAGGGCAAAGGCGCGGCCGGTGCGCGCGGCCGGGCTCTGGCGGTTGGCGGCCGGCAGCTCGATGGTGAAGGTGGCGCCGTGGCCCTCGCCGGGGCTGTCGGCGCGCACCGTGCCGCCGTGCTGCTCGATCAGGTGCTTGACGATCGACAGGCCCAGTCCCAGCCCGCCGTGCTTGCGCGTGGTGGAGGCGTCGCCCTGGCGGAAGCGTTCGAACACATGGGCCATGAATTCGGGCTTGATGCCGGCGCCGCTATCGTTGACGGCGATCTGGACATGGCCGGGGGCGCCGCGCAGGGTGATGCAGACCATGCCGTCGCGCGCGGTGAACTTGATGGCGTTCGACAGCAAGTTCCAGATCACTTGCTGCAAGCGGGCCGGGTCGCCGGCGATCATGCCCACGCCCGCGGCGTAGAATTTTTCGAGGCGGATATTCTTGGCGTCGGCGGCCGGGCGCACCGTTTCGATGGCGGCGTCGATGAACCCGGCCGGCGCCACGGTCTGCATGTCGAGCAGCACCTTGCCCGAGGTGATGCGGCTCATGTCGAGCAAGTCTTCGATCAGCTGGGCCTGGGCGCGCGCATTGCGCTCGATGGTTTGCAGGCCGCGCTGCAGGTCGGCCTGGTCGCGGCTGCCGCGCCGCAGCACCTGGGCCCAGCCGAGAATGGCCGACAGCGGCGTGCGCAGTTCGTGCGACAGGGTGGCCAGGAATTCATCTTTCATCTGGCTGGTGCGTTCGGCTTCGGCGCGCGCCGAGCGTTCGCTTTCGAGCAGCACCTTGCGTTCCTCGGCCGCGTGCTGGGCCGCTTCGTACAGGCGCGTATTGTCGATCGCCACGGCGGCCTGGGCCGCGATGCCGCCCACGATGCGCTCGGTGCGCTCGCTGAAAATGGCGGTTTCCGGGTGGCTGAAAAACAGGCTGCCCAGCACTTCGCCCGAGCGCGCGATGACCGGCACCGCCAGGTAGCTGCGCACGCCGATCTGCTCGGCGGCCATGCCCTCCTGCGCCTGCAGCGGGGCGTAGCGCGGATCGGCACCGATATCGTCCGAACGCAGCACGCTTTCGCCGCGCAAATTCGGTCCGAACAGGGCGCTGGCGCGCAGCTCGCCATCGGTCTCGAACTCGGCCGGGGCGACCCCGGCCACGGTGTGCAGGGTGAACAGGTCGCCATCGCTGTCCTTGCCGTGATAAAAGAAGGCGCCGAAGCGGGCCCCGCTGATGCCGGTGGCGGCGTCGGTCACGGTTTGCAGCAGCGAGCGCAGGTCGCGCTGGGACGCGAGCGCGCTGCCGGTGCTGTTGAGCAGTTCGAGCACGTTCGATTCGTCGCGCAGGGCTTGCTGCACGCGCTTGACCTGGTCGACGTCGGTATTGGTGCCGAACCAGCGCACCACGTGGCCCAGGCGGTCGCGCACGGCATTGACGCGGGTCAGGAACCAGCGGTAGTCGCCGTCGGCGCTGCGGATCGGGAATTCCATCTCGAAGGGATTGCCGGTGCGGATGGACTCATGCCAGCGCAGCAGCATTTGCGGCAGCACCTCGGGGTCGTGCGTCGATTGCCAGCCCCAGCCGACCATCTGGTCGGGCGTGGTGCCGGTGTATTCGTACCAGCGCTTGTTGAACCAGACGATGGCGCCGTCGGCCTGGGCCATCCAGGCCAGCTGGGGAATCGAATTGGCCAGCGCGCGCAGCACTTCCTCGCTCTCGCGCAGGGTATCCTCGGCGCTCTTGCGGGTGCTGATGTCCTGCACCACGCCGGTCATGCCGAGCACGGTGCCGTCGCGCTCGTAATCGGCGCGCCCGACCACCCCGATCCAGCACTGGTCGCCATCGGGCCGGTCGACCCGGCATTCGATGTTGAGGTCGGTGTGCTGGGCGAAGGCTTGCAGGAATTCGGTGCGCGCCATGTCCTTGTCGCCAGCGTGCAGGCGCTCGCGCAGGCTGTCCCAGGGCAGCGGGGTTTCGGCGGGCAGGCCGAAGATGTCGGCGGCGCGCGTGCCCAGGGTCACGCGGTCGGCGCCGGCGTCCCAGCGCCAGTCGCCCAGCCGCCCGGCCGAGAGCGCCACTTGCAGGCGGCTGCTGCCGTCGAGCAGGGCTTGTTCGTCGGCCTTGCGCTTGCTGATGTCCTGGAAGTAGACGGTCAGGCCATCGTCGGACGGGTAGGCGCGCAAGTCGAACCAGCTGCCCAGGCTGGCGTAAAAGAATTCGAAGCTGACCGTTTCCTGCGAATCCATGGCGCGCCGGTATTGCTGTTCCATGGCGCTGTTGCGCAGTTCGGGGAATTCATCCCAGATGACGCGGCCGAGCAGGGCGTCGCGCGTCTTGCCGCGGGCCGACAGCAGTTGCAGCGCGCGCGCGTTGATATAGGTGATGCGCCAGCTGCGGTCGACCGCGCAAAAGCCATCGGTCAGGCTTTCGAGCATGTTTTCCATGCGCGTGTTGGCTTGGCGCAGGGCATCCTTGGTTTCCATCAGCTCTTGCTGGGCGCGCTGGCGCGCCGCCAGCACGCTGCTGGCGTTGCGCAGGGCCACCGCGCGCATCAGTTCGGTTTCGTCGTGGTCGTCGTTCACGCACGCTCCCGCAGAATGGCGCTGGCCAGCGCGGTGCCGGCCACGCGCGCGGCGATCTTGGCAAAGGCCGTCTCGCGGCTGGTCGAGCGGTCGTCGCAGAACGGTGAAAAGCCGCAGTCGTCGGTACTGCCGAGCTGGCCGGGGGGGATGAACTGGGCCGCCAGCAAGATGCGCTCGCACACCAGTTGCGGCGTTTCGATGAGCGGATCGATGGGGTCGATCACGCCGACGAACACGCGCTGGCCCGGCTTGAGGTGGCTGGCGATGATCTTCAGTACCCGCACCGGGTCCGGTTCGCTCGCCAGGGCGATGTAGAAATTGCCGACCTGTAGTTCAAACAGGCTGGGCAGCAGTTGGGCGTAGTCGACATCCAGGCTGTGGGTCGAATCGCGGTCGGCGCCGGGGCAGGTGTGGACCCCGATCAGGGCCCGCTCGGCGCTGGAAAAGCGGTTCAGGGCCAGGTTGTTGAGGTCGATGAAGCTCGACAGCAGTGCGCCGCTCGGGTCGAGCTTGACGGCCAGCCGGCCCTCGGTGAAGTCGACCTGGACCTTGTGCGCGCCCTGCGCGAGGCAGCGCCGGATTTCGCGTTCGTGCTCGCCCAGCAGGTCGTCGATGAACTGGTCGCGCGAGTAGCCGGGCAAGCCTTCGGGCGGGTACATGAGCGACAGGGCCGAGGGGGAAATCACGGCTTGCTTGAGCGCCACCGTGGCATAGCGCTGGGCCGTGGCCAGGTAGCTGTCGGCGTAGCGCTCGTAGTGGAACGGGGCGCGCATCAGGCGCGGCATGCGGCGCATGTGGCCGTCCGCGAACGGGATCTGGAAGCCGTCCGGTGCGGTGTTGGGCGAGCCGTGCACGCAGTAGGTCAGGAAGTTATGGTATTTGCGCTGCTCGCCGTCGCTGATGACGGTCGAGCCGGTCGCTTCCAGGCGCGCCACGGTGTCGCGCACGGCTTCCTCGTACAGCGCGTCGAGTTCGCTCTCGCTGTGCTTGCCGCTTTCGACCGCGGCGATCAGGGAGGGCGGGCGCGGTATGCTTCCGATCGGCTCGGTGGGAATCATCATCTGGATTTCGGCAATCGTGAAGAAATGGGCGGGGACCGCCCCGCAACGTCTCCCGCGCAGGCGGCGAGTGGCGCGCTGACGATTTTAGCCGACCGGCGCCGCATCGAAGCACACACTTGAAACGATCATACTCCGCTATGGAGCCGCCCGGACACGGTGGCGAGCGCCGCTTGCAGATGTTCGAGTTCATACGGCTTTTGCAGCGACTGGTGGGCGAACTCCACGTGGCGCAGCAGGGCGTCGCCGTAACCGGACGCGAAAATAACGTTCAGGCCGCTTTGCAGGCGCAACGCTTCGCGTGCCATGTCGACCCCGGACATGCCGGGCAGGCTGACGTCGGAAAACAGCACGTTGTAGCTATTGCGGTTGAGCAGCGCCAGCGCGCTTTCGGCGTCGCCCACGCCCTCGGCTTGGTGGCCGAAGGCGCGCAGCATCTCGACCACCAGGTATTGCGAATCGAGATTATCTTCCACCACCAGGATGCGCAGGCCGTCGGCCGGGGCCGGCCGGCCGGCCGCGGACGCGCTCGGCGCCAGCGCGCACAGCACGCCGCCCACGGCGTCGGCGTCGCGCACCGGGGTGAAGTACAGGTCGTAGTCGGCCGCCTCAAAGCCGCTGTCGCGCGGGAAGCTCAGGCGCTGGCGCGCCAGGCGCACCATGTCGCCGCCGAACGCGCTGTCGAGCGCCGCCTGGCTGGCCGCGAGCGGGGCCGGCCAGACCGCCGGCACCCGGCCGCCGGGAGCGCGTGGATGGCGCGGACCGGCCAGCTCGGCGTAGGCCTGGTTGAACACCACGATGTGGCGCGGCCCCCACAGCAGCAGCATCGGCAGCGGGGTGTTGAGGACGATGTCGACGCACAGGCGCAGGGCCTGCGGCCAGGCCAGCGGGTCACCCAGGTCGGTGGCGCTCCAGTCGGCGCTGGCGGCTGCGGCGGCGTTACCAGTGTCGTGCATGAGAAGCCTGTTTCATGAAAAATTGACGATGCGAAGTTGTAGAAACGAAAACATGTGTGAATCGTACACCAAATGGGCGGGGATTGGACTGTTTGCAGGGTTAGCTGGGTGCGCATGCGACTGCGCCGCGATGCGGGCGGCACAGCGTTGGTCCCGCCGGTTCACCTGCAAAGACCGGGTTTGTCGGCCATGTGCGAAGTTCTAAGGTATTGTTTATAAAGGATAATACTTCACAAATGGGAGAGGGTGCATATACTCGGAGAGAGAGCATTGGAGGGAGCGGGGCAATGAAACTCGACGACCGGAAAAACACGCAAGAGTTCGCTTACCGGGGCAGCGATCCCGGCGGGCAGTCTCGACACGCTTGCTACTGAAACCCTGAAAAAATTGGGCGTGACCGTGAACTCCGGGACGGCTGCGCGCTCTTACAATTGGCGCTGCAAGGTGAAGGCAGTCAGATGCCCTGCGCCTTCAGCGCGGCGATCTCGTGATCGCCATCATCGACCAGGCGCGACCAGGCTTCGAGCTTACCGACACCCAGGCTGCGCGCCATCGAAAGCAACAGACTTTGCCCGGCTGTTTCGCGTTCGGGAACGAGCTGGTAAACCGGGTCGGCGAACGCGGCTTCCGGCGTTGTGATGGTCCACCCCATCTGCTTGAACATGGCGATCACGTCATCGAGCCACATCGCGTTGATCAGGTTATGGTGCAGCAGGATCACTTGCGCAATGTCCCTGCCCTGCAAGGTGTGCGACAGCGACCGGTAGGCCTGTGCCCGCTGGCGAAGGTGTGCCAGGTAGGCCTCCCGGATCGGACCGACGGCAGCCGCGTTGCCGCTTTCCAGCACCTCAATCAGCTTGTCGTTCAAGCGCCAGTCGCTGGTATCGAGGCTCACATAGGCGTTGCGGTAAGCCTGCGCTTGCATGAAAGCGCGCATGCCGTCACGCTTTTCGGGCACATTCCCCTCGCGCAGATAAGGAAAACGAAACCACTTCTGGTAGCCGGGCAGCGTGCTGATCACCGCGTCGCAATCGATCAGTTCCTGCTGGAACTGCGCCAGGCTGACCTGGGCATCGTGGAAATCAGGGTGCGTCATGGTGTGATTGCCCACCGCGTGGCCGGCCCGTCCCCAGGCGCGTGCCAGCGCGAGGCCGGCGGGTCGGTCGGCGCCATTGCCCACGGTGACAAACAGGGCGGCCTTGACCTTGTGCTTTGCAAGGGCGTCGAGCATGGCCTGGTTGCGCTGCTGGGGCGACATGCGCGGCGTCTCGGCCAGCTCCGGCCCGTCATCGAAGGTAAAGGCAATCGATTGAGCGTGAACAGAAGGGATTGGCGTCATACCAAGAGCGAGCGCCAGGAGTAATTTTTTCAGCATGCTGTTCACCTTCATGTGGGGGAGCGTAAAAAACGTCGAGTGTGGGAAATTGCGCTTCGGCGCGCAGGCAGTCCCACAGATAGCAGGCAAAGCCAAGGTCACCGCTCCACAAGTAGTAGCGGAACTGAGCGAAGCCCTGGAAGGTAAGCACTTTCGCGTGCGCGAAAGCGGGCACCTTACGCAGGGGCGTGGCATGCCACGCCAATTCCCTGCTCACCCGCGCGCGTCCGCTGCGACCTGGCGTGGCGTGACGGATGAGGCAAGGGCTGTCGGCTTGAAGTAATACGGGAAACACACCGTGTGTGACAATTGTCGCACAAATTTCTTGCAAACATGCGACATGTGTCGCAACATTGCGGCATTCGCCACAAGGAGACGTCCCATGTCCATTCCATCCATTACCGAGTTGAGCCTGTTAAAGTGTTTGTGGAAACAGCATCCCCTGAGCGCGCGCGCGATCCATCAACATGCTGAGGAAGAGCTGCATTGGTCATTTTCCTCCACCCGCAAAACACTGGAGCGCATGCTGCAGCCGGCCTTCGCCCTGCGGGCCGTCGATACGTCGCCGCATCCTGTCAATCCGGCCGCGGAATCGCTCCCCCAATGGCTGGCGCCCCTGCAGCGCATGCACATTACCAGCTATTTTGGCACCGTCAGGACAGCCGGCGCCACGCCTCACGGCGGGATCGACCTGGCGGCGCGGGCGGGCACACCGATCATGGCACCGGCGTCTGGCACAGTCACCGCATCGACCGATCTCTTCCAGGGCGAAGCCAAGTACGGAGAGGCGATCGCCATCGAACACGCCGCCGGGCTGCGCTCCGTCTACGCTCACTTGAAGCAGCGCAGCGTCAAAGTGGGGCAGGCCGTGGCAAAGGGGCAGCTTATCGGCCACACCGGCGCCACCGGGCGCGTCAGCGGTCCCCATCTGCACGTGGAAATCCACCGCAATAACATCAAGCTTGATCCTGAGCTGCTGCTTGGCAGCCAGGATGGCACTGACAGTGCCAGGAACGCCCGCGACACACAGCGCTCCCGTTAATTCAACCCACGCCATTTGAGCCCTGCCGCTGCGGCAGCGGCGGCGCTCACCCTAGAGAATCGCATGAAATACAGGATTATTTGCCTGGCGCTAGCCATGGCCTTCGACAATGCAGCGGCCCAGCAGCCGACTGTGGAAATCAAGTCTGCACGCTACGACCAGCGCCGCCAAGACACTGCCGCCATGCTGGTGCTGGACCGGGCCACACTGGCGGCCAATGGCGACCGTAGCTTGTCGGAAGCATTGCGGCGCCTGCCTGGCGTTACCGTTACCGAAGGCAACGGCCGTGGCGTGGAGATCCGGATGCGTGGTTTGGGCAGGGGCTACACCCAATTGCTGCTCAATGGCGTGCCTGCGCCCGCCGGATTTGCACTCGATGCGCTGGCGCCAGACCTGATCGAACGCATCGAAGTCGTACGCAACGCATCGGCCGAGCATGGCGCCCAATCCGTGGCGGGCACCATCAATATTATCCTGCGCAAGAACTCGAGGGGCGAGCAACAGGAGTTCAGGCTCGGGTGGGAACGCATCAACGGCACCGATTCGCCCAGCATTGCCGGCCAGCGAACGGGCAAGGCACCAGGCTGGTCATACAGCGTTGGTGCGAACCTGGTGCGTAGTGGCAGGCCGGAAGATCGGACCGTACGCGATACCGTCCGCGATGCGCACGGCGCGATCACGGGCGCGCGTACCTCTCTGGTGCATGAATCGAACGTTGGCGATACCCTCAACCTGACACCGCGCATCGACTGGACGCCCGGCAATGGCGACAGCATCAACGTCCAGAACTTCATCAACCTGTTCCGTCGTAGGATTGAATTTGCCGGAGACGACACCGTGCTGGCGGGCGCAGCGGGCGACTTTTCGCAGGCCGCCAGTCTGTTGCGCACGCGCTCCCTACTGTTGCGCAGTGACTGGTCATGGCAGCATGCGCTGGCCGACGGCAAACTGGAGCTCAAGCTCAGTGGCACCCGCAACCCGCGCAGTTCCGCATTCGATTTCACCGGGGCGAACGGCGCCGGTCCCGCCATTGTGCGTCACGTGAGTTCCGATATCAGCGAGACCGGCCTGACCCATCAAGGCAAATATGCCCGCCAACTGGCCGGCGGCCATTCGCTGGTGCTGGGCTGGGATGGCGCCACTGTGCGCCGCCGCCAAACACGCGATGAACTGGAACGTGATGGCAGCGGCGCAATCCGTTCAAGCAGCGGCGAAAGCTACCACGGGACGATCCGGCGACTGGCGGGTTTCGTCCAGGACGAATGGGAGTTCAATGCCGAGGTGCTGTCCCTGGGCCTGCGCTGGGAAACGCTGCGTACCGGCGCTGGCGGCAGCAATAGCGCCGCCTTGACCGAGCAAGACAGGCGGGTACTGAGCCCGGTGCTGCAGTGGCTGCACAAGCTGCCATCCGGTAGCCTATGGCGCTTGGGGGGCAGCCGGACCTACAAGGCACCCATCATGCTGGACTTGATCCCGCGCCGCTACACCATCGATAATAACAATAGTCCCACTACGCCTGACCTGCGCGGCAACCCGCAACTGCGTCCGGAACTGGCCTGGGGCCTCGATGCGGTATATGACCACCATCTGGGAAAAGACGCCACGCTCAGTGCCAGCATGTTTGCCCGCCGCATTGATGATGTCGTCTTGCAGCGGGTCGGCCTGGAGGCTGGTCGCTGGGTGGCCGTCAACGCTAACCACGGCCATGCGGACGTCTATGGCTTTGCGCTGGAAGCCCAACTGGCACTGACGCCGGCCTTGCGCATGCGTAGCAACCTGGCGCTGAATCGTTCCCGCACCAGTAGCGTGCCAGGACCGCATAACCGACTGGACAGCCAGATCCCATTGAGCGCCAACCTGTCGCTCGATTACCGTCGCCAGGGGCTGACGCTCGGCGCGGATGTCAACTTCCAGGCCGGAGGTGACAGCCGCGCGTCCGCAAACAGGCTGGCCACTGCCTCGCATGAACGCAAACTGGACCTGCGCGCGGCCTGGCAACTGCATCCCGGTAGAACACTGCGCCTGACGCTGGCCAACCTGCTGCGGCAAGACCGCATCAATGTGGAACGGTATGAAGATGCCGACGGTTGGCGCCAGACCCGCACCGATGCTGGTACGCACACACTGCTGCGCCTCGTCTTTGAAGCCAATTTCTAATCACCCGATGGGAAGAAGAATGACGCTGATCAAGCCCCTTGCCTGCGCATTGGCGCTCAGTTTGACCCACGCCACAGTGGGCGCACATGACATTTGTACCGCAGTTGCCGATACCCGGGCCGGCGAGGTCCTGGTGCAGCGTGGCGACTGCGCGCAGCGCGTGACAGCGGCGTCCAGGTTCAAGATCGCCATCGGCCTGATGGGCTATGACGCCGGCTTCCTGAAAGACGAACATCACGACGCTGCCGTTCCTCGCGGGCCACGTCGATTGGCGCGAGAACTGGAAGCAAGCCACCGATCCATCTGCATGGATGAACAATTCAGTGGTCCGGTACTCGCGGCAAGTGACGACATCGCCGGGCATCGCCCGCCTTGCCGATGGCACGCGCCAGTTCCAATATGGAAATGCCGATGTGTCCGGAGATCTGGAGCACGATGGACTGACCATGGCGTGGATCAGTTCTCCGTTGCGGATTTCGCCGCCCGAACAGCGATCGTTCCTGGGGCGGCTGGCAAAGCGCCAACTGGGGGTAAGCCAGAATGCGTATGACATGGCCGTCAAGCCAAGCTACGGCCAGCGTTCGATACCGATCCTTTCGGCGTACTCAAGCGTACCTTGGTCGCTGCCAGGAATAATGGCGAGCTGCAAGACTGCTATCACCGTCATCTCATGCCGCTGGTGTACGGCACGCAAGCACTCCCTTTTGAACAGTCGTTCGCCGCTGTTGAATCGGTGGCGCAGGACTTTCTCGCCGATTGCCGGGAGCGCCCTCTCGGGCCAAAGCGCATCGCCGTTCAGCCGTTGCCATGTTGGCGCCGCTTAAAAAATTGACAGGCAAAAAAAAAGCCCGCTCAGGGAGCGGGCTGAATCTATTTTCTTGGAGGAGAATAGAGGAGACAGATGCAGTATGCTGCACTGCAGAAAATAAATCTAATTGATGTTTGTGATGTCAGTTATCTGTTCTATTTATAGCTCGCCATACACAAGGAGTGCTCCATGGCAAATATCGTGAAACACCGGAAGGTCAACATCGTCGTGCTCGCACAGGACGAAGCCATCGGCGAGCATTGCAAGCCGGGCGATATCGCGATCGCGGCCGCCGCCGACGGCTGGTGGACCAGTTTCATCGGCGAGGATGGCGCGGTCGACAGTGACGACATTCCCTACCCGAGCTATCAGGAAGCCTTGTGGGCCGCCAAGGCGGCGGCGGAATTCGGGGTGTAAGCGGCCGCGTGCGTTGAGCTGGCGCAGGTTTGTTGTGGGCAAACTGCCACGAGCGTCAATAAACCAACAAGTGCAAATAGCTGTTAACGTGCGCTGCTTTGTTCATGACAGAAAATGTTCTACGATAGCAAGCATGCGTAAACAGCCATTTCTGATCCTTTTCATCGCATGCGCGGGCCTGCTGCATGGCGCTGGCGCGCGTGCCAACGTGGATCAGATGTCGCTGCTCGATTTTTCGCTGGAACAGCTCTCCGACATCGTGGTCAGCTCGGTGTCGCGCCAGCCGGCCCGCCTGGCCGACGCCCCGGTGTCGCTGTACGTGATCGGCGGCGCCGACATTGCCCGCGCCGGCGCGCGCAGCCTGCCCGAAGCGCTGCGCCTGGCGCCCAATCTGCAGGTGGCGCGCAGCGATGGCGGCACCTACGCGATTACCGCGCGCGGCTTGGCCACCACCCTCGAGAACAAGCTGCTGGTGATGATCGACGGGCGCAGCGTGTACTCGCCGCTGTTTTCGGGCGTGTTCTGGGATGCCCAGGACGTGGTGATGGAAGAGATCGAGCGCATCGAGGTCATCAGCGGGCCGGGCGCGACCATCTGGGGCGCCAACGCGGTCAACGGCGTGATCAATATCATCACCCGCAACGCCGCCAGCAGCCAGGGCGTGCTGCTGGCGCTCGATGGCGGCCGGCGCGAACGCGGCGCCACCGTGCGCCAGGGCGGCCAGCTCGATGGCGGCGGCCATTACCGCCTGTATGCCAAGGCCGGCGATATCGACGACTTTCCAGACGCCCCAGGCGGCGGCCTGGAGCGGCGCCAGGCGGGCTTTCGCGGCGACTGGAAACACGGCACGCGCGCCACCAGCGTCAGCGCCGATGTGTACCGCAGCAGTGCGCACCGGCGCGGCGGCGGCGAAACGCGCAGCAGCGGCGCCAACCTGCTGGGGCGCGCCAGCGGCATCCTGGCCAACGGCAGCGACTGGCGCCTGCAGGCCTCGCTCGATCATACCGAACGGGTGCAGCCCGGCACCGGCGCCCAGCGGCTCGACACGCTCGACCTCGACATGCAGCACGGCATGCGCCTGGGCGCCTCGCACAACCTGGTCTGGGGTGGCGGCTACCGTTATTCCTTGGACCGGGTCAGCGGCGGCACGCAGCTGGCCTTTTTTCCGGCGGACAAGAATCTGCGCTGGGCGAATGTGTTCGCGCAAGATAAGATACAACTGAGCAGTACATTGCGGATGAGTATCGGAGTCAAACTGGAACACAACACCTACACCGGCATGGAAAAGCTGCCCAGCGTGCGCATGGTCTGGAACGCCACGCCGGGCAGCGTGCTGTGGGCGGCCGTGTCGCGCAGCGTGCGCGCGCCGGCCCGCTTCGACCGCGATCTGTATGTGCGCGGCGGCGGCTACAGCATCGAGGGCGGTCCGGATTTTGTCGCCGAAACGGTGCGCGTGACGGAATTGGGGTACCGCGCCCAGCCGCTGCCCAGCCTCGCGTATTCGCTCGCCGTGTTCGCCAGCGATTATGACCGCTTGCGTACCCTGGAGCCGCGCGCCGGCGGGCCGGGCGCCCCCACGCCGGGCGCCCCTGCGCCGGGGCATCAGTTCGCCAACATGGGCGAAGCGAACACGCGCGGGCTGGAGTTCTGGAGCCGCTGGCAGGCCACGCCGCGCTGGCGCGTGGTGGCTGGCATCGTGCTGCAGGATATCGATGCCAGCCTGGCGCCCGGCAGCCGCGACCTCTCGGGCGCGATCGGGCTCGGCACCAACGATCCGGCCAGCTACTGGTCGCTGCGCTCGTCGCACGAGTTGTCCGGCCGGTTGCAGGCCGAACTGGCGCTGCGCCGGGTCGGCCAGCTGCCGCAACCGCTGGTGCCGGCCTACTACGAGCTCGACCTGAGAATGGCATGGCAAGCGCGTCCGAACGTGGAGGTGGCGCTCAGCGGCCGGAACCTGCTGCATCGCTCGCACGCCGAATTCGGACCGGCCGCCACGCGCCGCCTGATCGAGCGTGCCGTGACGCTCCAGCTGAGCTCGCGGTTTTGAACGAGGCCCCCGCCATGCCCGGCCGCGCTCCTCTCCCGCCGCGCCGCGCCCTGTTGCGCGGCTTGGCGGCCTGCTTGTTAACGATCCTGGCGGGCCTGTCCGGTGCACAGGCGGCGCTGGCGGCGGGCGGCGCCGCGTCACTCGAGCGCAGCATCAAGGCCGCTTTCCTGTATAAGTTCCTGGGCTACGCGGAGTTTCCAGCCTCGGCCTTCGCGGATGCGGGCGCGCCGCTGGTGATCGGCGTGGCCGGGGCCGACGAACTGGCGGCCGACCTGACCCGCATCGTGGCCGGACGCGTGGTGCAGGGGCGGCCGGTGGTGGTGCGCACCTTGCGCGAGCAGGAAGCGCCGGCCGGGGTGCACCTGCTGTTCATCGGCGGCGACGATACGGTGCGCCTGCGCAATGCGCTGCGCGCGCCCGGCACCGGAGCTATCCTGGTGGTGACCGAATCGGAACAGGGATTGCAGCAAGGCAGTGTTATTAATTTCAGGATCGTCGAAGAGCGCGTGCGCTTCGACGTCTCGCTCGAAGCGGCCGACCGGAACAGCGTCAAGCTCAGTTCGCGCCTGTTGACAGTGGCCAATCACGTTCACAAGGGAGCACCGTGATGCAACACGATACCGGCTCCGTCCGTAGCAAACTCATCCTCATGGCTGTCTCGACCACCTTCGTGGCGCTGCTGGCGGCCTCGATCGCCATGCTGCTGTACGACTTGCGCACCTTCCAGCAATACTGGGTCGACGACCTGATGACCCAGGCCGACATCATCGCCAGCGTCAGCGCGCCGGCGCTGGCCTTCAACGATGCCCGCAGCGCGCAGCAAAACCTGGCCGTGCTGCGGGTGCGCCCGCAGATCCTGTCGGGCGCGCTGTACACCAGCAGCGGCGTGCGCTTTGCCTCCTACACCCAGGGTTCGCTGGAACCATCGTATCCGGTCAAGCCGGGCCGGCCCGGCTACACCATCGACCAGGGCGAGCTGGTGGTGTACCACAACATTGTCGACAATGGCGAAGTGCTGGGCACGGTGTATCTGCGCGCGCGCTTCGGCCTGGTCGAACGCTTGCTCAATTACGCGGCGATCCTCGGCATCGTGCTCTTGATCTCGCTGGTGATCGCGGCCCTGGTGGCGTCGCGCCTGCAGCAGGGCATCACCCGTCCGCTGCTGGCGGTGACCAATGTGGCGCGCGAAGTGATGCAGCGGCGCGACTTCAGCCTGCGCGTGCCGGGCAATAATTCGGGCGAAATCGGGGTGCTGGTGGCGGCCTTTAACGATATGCTGGCCGAGATCGGACGCCGCTCGCACGCCCTGCAGGAAGCCAACCTGACCCTGGAGCACGAAATGCAGGTGCGCCACCGGGCCGAGGAAGCGCTGCTGGTGGCCGACCGCCGCAAGGATGAGTTCCTGGCGACCCTGGCGCACGAGCTGCGCAATCCGCTGGCGCCGATCCGCACCGGGCTCGATATCCTGCGCATCCGCAGCGGCGACGCCCAGGCCACCCAGCGCGCCACCGACATCATGGAACGCCAGCTGCGCCAGATGGTCAGGCTGGTCGACGATCTGCTGGACGTGTCGCGCATCAACACCGGCAAGTTCGCCATCAAGATGGGCCGCGTCGAACTCAAGGCGGTGGTCAACGATGCGCTCGAAGTGGTGCGTTCCTATATCGAACTGCACGGCCACGAACTGGCCATCGATTTGCCCGACCGGCCGGTGTTCCTGCATGGCGACGCCACGCGGCTGGCGCAGATCCTCTCGAACCTGCTCAACAACGCCGCCAAGTACACCAACCGCGGCGGCCGGGTCAGCCTGAGCGCGCGCGTGGAAGAGCGCGACCTGGTGATCCAGGTGGCCGACAATGGCATCGGCATCGCGCCCGACATGCTCAATCACGTGTTTGAAATGTTTGTCCAGGTCGATTCGACCCTGGAGCGCACCAATGCCGGGCTGGGGGTGGGGCTGTCGCTGGCGCGGCGCCTGGTCGAACTGCACGGCGGCAGTATCGAAGCGCATAGCGCGGGCATCAACCGCGGCAGCGAATTCGTGGTGCGCCTGCCGATCGTGGTCGAACCGGAAATGCCGACCAAGACCAGTCCGGCCGCTTTCATGACCTCGGAAACCTATCGCATCCTGCTGGCCGACGACAATGTCGACTTCGTCAACAGTATCGGCGCCTTGCTCTCGGCCATGGGGCACAGCGTGGTGATCACCCACAACGGGCCGGACGCGCTGACGGCGGCCGCGCGCTTCTGCCCCGATTACGCGTTTCTCGATATCGGCCTGCCGCAAATGTCGGGCTACGACCTGGCGCGCGGCATCCGCCGCCTGTCCTGCGGGCAGATGACCCTGCTGATCGCGGTGACCGGCTGGGGCCAGGAAAAGGACCGCCAGCTGGCTTTCGAGGCCGGGTTCGACCATCACATGGTCAAGCCGGTGCGCTTCGAGCAGATCGAAGAGATCCTGAGCAACCGCAGCGTGATCAAGAAAGTGCGCGGGTAGGGCGCTTTTGGCGGGACCAAAAAAAACGGAAGCCGAAGCTTCCGTTTTTTTTATGCGACAAGCAAACAATTACGCTTGCTTGGCTGCCTTGCGGCGACGTGCCAGGAAACCGACCACGCCCAGGCCTGCCAGCATCATGCCGTAGGTTTCTGGTTCTGGTACTGGTGCCAGCATCACGGTGCCGCCGAAGCTGCCGGCCGTGCCCGAGACCATTTTGCCGCTGACCTGCAGGTAGTAGTTACCCAGGCCCAGGCTGTCCGCACGCAGGCTCCATACATCGGTAGCGCCCGTGCTTTCCTGAAAACCAGCGGTAATCAGGGTACCTGCGCCGCTGAACAGGCTCATGTTGGTGATGTCCATGCCGGTGGTCGCGTTGCGGGTGAACGAGGTGACGATCGCATCGAAGTCATGCGGGACGCGGGTGATCGAGAAGCTGAACTTGTCCATGAACGTATTGTTCTGGTTGTTCTGGACGAACGAGCTGCCGAAGTTTGCGCTGTTGTCGATCACCGACAACGCTTGCGTGCCGTGCGAAATGTCAGCAGCGAAGGCCGCCGTCGAGCCAAGTGATGCGGTTGCCAGGACAGCGGCAGCAATCAGGGATTTCATATGTTTCATAAATATTACCTCGTAAGAAAAAATCAGCCGTGCAAAGACGGCCTGGTTATCAGAATCGGGGAGCTTCATGCTAGCAAAGGCGCGTTCAACATCGGCGTTGCAACGCGACGTGCGCGCAACGCCGCTGCTTTCTTCCACCGGCCAATTAATTGCTCCCCTATAAGTCCATTTTTACATTTTCATAGGGGAGCGCGTCCGATTCTAATGCATATTTACAAATATTTGGGCACCGATTTATTATGTGTAGGTTAATACCTACATCAACGCGCGCGCATCTCCTTGGAAGAGTACGCCTTCTTCGGGTAAATCGCGGATTGGAGCTCGGAGGCTAAAGTGTAAGAGAATGTGACACTACAACAAAACTGTTGTTAAAAAAGAAAAAAGGCCTGAAGATTACGCTTCAGGCCTTCGATCTTGCGAATAATGGTGCGGCTGGCAGGAATTGAACCCACGACCCCTTGGTTCGTAGCCAAGTACTCTATCCAGCTGAGCTACAGCCGCGAAAGACAAGATTATAGCAACGATTCCGGGAATGTCAAAGTTAGCGGAGCAAAAAAAATCGATGGCTTGTTGCCGGCCCCGGAGCGCCGGCTTGCGCGCAGCGCGCTTGACACCCGGAGCGCACGCTGATAATTTACCGTCAGGTTAATTAACCACCGGGTTTAGTATGCGCCAAGACCACCTCAGCACGACATTCGCGGCCCTGGCCGATCCGACCCGGCGCGCCATTCTGGCCAGGCTGGCGGACGGCGAGGCATCGGTGAGCGCGCTGGCGCAACCGTTCCAGATGAGTTTGCCGGCGGTGACCAAGCACCTCAAAGTGCTTGAGCGCGCCGGCCTGATCACGCGCGGACGGCAAGCCCAATGGCGGCCCTGCAAACTCGACGCCCAACCGCTGCGCGCGGCGGCCGACTGGATGGCGCCTTACCGCCCCTTCTGGGAAGGCAGCCTCGACCGGCTCGACGACTATCTCACCACCCTGCAAACAAAGGAGCACAACGATGACCAGCCCTGACCCCAGCGTCGATTTCGTACTGACGCGCGTATTCGACGCGCCGCGCGAACTCGTGTTCAAGACCATGATCGAGACCGAGCACCTGCAAAAGTGGTGGGGGCCGCAGGGCTGCACCATCGAGGTGATCCGCCACGAGCCGCAGCCGGGCGGCGTGTTCCACTATTGCATGCGTTTCGGGCCGGGCGTCGAGATGTATGGAAAATTCGAGTACCGCGAGATCACGCCGTCCGAGCGCCTGGTATTTATCAACGGCTTCGCCGATGCCGAGGGCAAGCGCATCCATTACGCGATGAGTCCGACGTGGCCGCTGGAAGTGCTCAACAGCGCCACCTTGACCGAGGCCGGCGGCAAGACCACGCTCCATTTGCATTCGACCCCGCTCAATGCCAGCGCGGTTGAGATCGAGACCTTCAAGGCTGGCCACGGCTCGATGCAGCAGGGCTTCGGCGGCATGTATGACGAATACGAAAAATACCTCGCCACTGTGAAAGCAGCGCAGGCCTAGCTGAACTAGCCAGACCGGGGTCTGACCCCGGTTATGGGCCGTGGGTCGGGGTCTGACCCCGCTTAAGAGAGTTTTTGAAAGTTTTCGGGACATTCCCGCAACCTTGGTCAACGTTAGCAACCATGAAAAAACACCTGCTCAGTTTCCTGCTGGCCAGCGTCAGCGGGGCCGCGCTGGCCGCGTCTGTCACTTACAAGATCGATCCGGACCACACCTTCCCCAGCTTCGAGGCCGACCACATGGGCGTGTCCGTGTGGCGCGGGAAATTCAACAGCAACTCGGGCAAGGTCACGCTGGACAAGACGGCCGGCTACGGCCTGGTCGATATCAGCATCGATCCGGCCAGCGTGGACTTCGGCCAGGAGGCGCTGAACAAGTGGGCCGCTGGCCCGGACCTGTTCGACGTGCCCAAGTTCGGCGCGGCGCGCTATAAGGGCAAGCTGAGCGGCTTCAAGGATGGCGCGCCGACCCAGCTGCAGGGAGAACTGACCCTGCACGGCGTGACCAAGCCGGTCAACCTGCAGATCAGGAGCTTCACATGCATCCAGCACCCCATGCTCAAACGCGAGATGTGCGGTGCGGACGCCTACGGCAGCTTCAAGCGCGATGAATTCGGCCTCACCGCCGGCAAGGATTACGGCTTCAAGATGGATGTCGAGCTGCGCATCCAGGTGGAAGCCGTGGCCGAGTAATTACGCCTGCAGGGCAGGGTAGTCGGTGTAGCCTTCTTCGTTCGAGGCGTAGAACTTGTCGGCCCGGACCGGGTTCAGCGGCGCGTCGAGCTGCAGGCGGCGCGGCAGGTCGGGGTTGGCGATGAACCATTGACCGAAGGCGACGGCGTCGGCTTCCCCGGCGGCCACCAGCTGTTCGGCGCTGTCCTTGGTCAGTTTTTCGTTGGCAATGTACACGCCGCCGAATTCCTGCTTCAGGTAAGGGCCGAGGCGGTCGTCGCCCAGGCCTTCGCGCGCGCAGATGAAGGCGATGCCGCGCTGGCGCAGCGCGCGCGCCACGTAGCCGAAGGTCGCCTTCGGATCGGAGTCGCCCATGTCGTGCGCGTCACGGCGTGGCGCCAGGTGCATGCCCACCTTGCCCGCACCCCAGACGGCGATGCAGGCGTCGGTTACTTCGAGCATCAGGCGGGCGCGGTTTTCGATCGAGCCGCCATAGATATCGGTGCGCTGGTTGGTGCTGTCTTGCAGGAACTGGTCGAGCAGGTAGCCGTTGGCGCCGTGCACTTCCACGCCGTCGAAACCGGCCAGCCTGGCGTTCTCGGCACCCTTGCGGTAAGCGGCCACGATGCCCGGGATTTCTTCCAGCTCGAGCGCGCGCGGCACTGGATAGTCGCGCAGGGGGCGCAGCAGGCTGACATGGCCCTTGGCCGCGATCGCGCTCGGCGCCACCGGCGCGTCACCGTTCAGCAGGTCAGGGTCCGAAATGCGGCCCACGTGCCACAGTTGCAGCATGATCTTGCCGCCCGCCTTGTGCACGGCGTCGGTCACCAGTTTCCAGCCTTCGACCTGCGCGCCGGACCAGATGCCCGGCGTGTCGGCATAGCCCACGCCCTGCGCGCTGACCGAGGTCGCTTCGCTCAGGATCAGGCCGGCGGAAGCGCGCTGCACGTAATATTCGGCCATCAGCGCGTTCGGCACGCGGCCGCCGCCAATGGCGCGGGCGCGCGTCAGCGGCGCCATGATGATGCGGTTTTTCAGCGTCAGATCGCCAATGGTGATCGGGTCGAATAATGTCGTCATGCTTCACTCCTAAAGTCCCTCGTTCATATGGTCGAGGAAAGCCTTGATGGCTTCCTCGTTACGCTTGTAATAGATCCACTGACCGACCTTGCGCGAGCTGATCAGCCCGGCGCGCTGCAGCGCTGCCAGATGGGCCGATACGGTCGATTGGGCAAGCCCGGTACGCGCATCGATCAGGCCGGCGCACACCCCGACATCGAGGTTGTGTTGCTGGTGTGCGAAGTGCACATGCGGCTCCTTGAGCCAGCCAAGAATCTGGCGGCGCATCGGGTTGGCCAATGCCTTGTGAATGGCGTCGATTTGCATATCGGGTTTTTCCGAATCTAATATCGTCATATTACGATATATAAAAAATTCCTGCTTGGCAGGGACTAAAACGAGGGACTGCGGGACTCAGTGCGACAGATACACCAGGGCCAGCGCGATCGCCGCAGGCACGGTCTGGAACAACAGGATGGTTTTCTTGACCGTCAGCGCGCCCCAGATCCCGGCCACCATGATGCATGCCAGGCCGTACACCAGGAAGGCGGGCGCGATCTCCGGATTGGGATGGAGCAGGCCGAGCGCCAGCGCCGCCACCAGGAAGCCGTTGTAGCAGCCCTGGTTGGACATGGCGGGCGCCATGATCTCGGCTTTTTCGGCCGTCAGGCCGAACACGCGGCGCCCGCGCGTCTTGAAGAGGACCGTTTCGAGCAGGACGAAGTACACGTGCAGCAGCAGGATCAAACCGATCAATACTTGTGCGGCGATGGCCATTGATGGCTCCTTGTTATGGATTGTGGGATAGCTAGTGTAACCGCGTGCAAGCTGTGTGGCGAATGGCGGAGCACGGCGGCCTTCTGGAAGAAAGGGGTGTTGACGTTGCAATAATGTTTTTCGCATATCTTGCTCTTTCGCTGTCCACTTTTCAGGCTTCCATGACAAAGAACATCACTCCCTTGACGACATGGGAAGGCTTCACGCGCCTTTCGGGCGCCGGTTTTCGCGAACGCTATCCCGACGCGGGCATTCGACAGCGCCGCCTCCACGATCCCGACGAGGACGAGGACGAGGGCGACGAGGACGACGAGGCACGCGGGGACGACAGCGGTTTGCCGTGGTTGCTGGTGACCGGCAATGTCAGCATCGGCAAGCAGATGCTGGAGGCAGCCGAGGGCCAGGCCTGGAGCCGCATCGTCGTCGACGGCGACCTGCATATCGACGATGGCGGCGCCGACCTGGGATGGGGCGACCCGCTCGGCCAGGTGGGTTTTGTCGGCGGCGACCTGTATGTCGATGCGATCCGGCTCGACGGCATGCAGAGCAACGCGGTGCGCGGGCGTGTCGTGGCCAAATCCGCCTGGCTGCTGGCGGAGGACGATTGCGCCATGCGCCGCGCGCCCGAACTGCGCCTCGACACGCAATTCCTGTTCGCCTGGTTTTACCGGATCGACCAGCTCACGTTCAATCCCGGCGCGGTCATTTTCATGTTGGGTAGCGGCGCCTACTGCGCCAAGCTCGACCTGCCCAATCCGGTGTTCGCGTGGCACGATGCGGTGCATGTACTCGACGGGCGCTTCGTCGCCGGCGTCTTGTGCGATGGGTCGGACGATTATTGCTGGCATAGCCCGTCCATCATCCCCGCCCTCAAGCGCGGCCGGACCATTTACAGGGATGGCTACGACATCGCCTGCTATCCGTTCCACCAGGCCGCGCAGGCGGCGATGGCGGCGGGCGACCATCGCAACGCCTATCTGCTGCATAAAAAATCGGCCGCCATCGCGCCGGCCTACTACGAAGCCTGGTTCGGCATGGGGTACGCGCTGCTGCGCGAGGGCGCGTGGGAACAGGCGCTGGGCGTGTACCGCAAGGCCGCCACGCTGTTCCCGAAGGAGCAGACCGGCATGATCAACACGGCACTGAATCACGCGGCCTTGTGCGCGCTTCACACGCGCCAGCCTGGCCTGGCGATCGAGCTGGCAAGCATGTCGATCGAGCACAATCAGGAGTCCGAGTACAAGGAAAGCGAAGCGGGGAAGGCATATCGCTACCGCGCCGAAGCGTATCTGATGTCGGGCCAGGTCGCTGCCGCCATGGCCGACCTGGAGCAGGCGCTGGAACTCGATCGCCATCTCGAATCGGCGCGCTGGCTCAAGGGCCTTGCGCACTACCAGCGCAATGAACTTGAACAGGCAAACGCCGATCACGCCGCCGCCTGCCGCTACGACAAACGCTACGCCGTATCCTACGACACCCATGGCGACACCGGTTTCCTGTACCAAGCCGACCAGCGCGTCGACTGGGACCAGATCGACGCCGCCGGCATCGCCTTGCCCGCCAGGGACGAGGCGTACTGGCTCAATTACATGCTGCATGACGAATCGGCCTCGCTCGGACGCGTGCCGGACGAGTATCGCAGCGACGCCTTGTGCCGCGAAGTGGTGCGCGCGAGCGGGCCGGATAAGCTGGGCTACGCCAAACATCTTCCCGACAGCGCATTCACGCGCGAGATTGCCGAAACCCTGATCGCGTCCTCGCCCGGTTGGCTGGAAAACATCCCGCCGCGCTTCATCGACAAGGCGCTGGTGCTGCTGGCCCGTCCCGGCACGTCGGGTTTCGCGCTGGCGCAGGTGCCGGCGGCCGTCATCGACTTCGACGTTTGTGTCAGGGCGGTGCAGTGCGGCGAGTCGATTGCCAGCGTGCCGCCGCCGTATGTGAACAAGGCCCTGTGCCTGGCGTGCGTGACTGCCGACGCGCGCCGGCTCGATGAAGTGCCGCCGGAACTGATCGACGACGACCTGATCGCGGCCGCCATCGCCCACGGCGAGCACTATGGATTCGACCACTGGCTGCCGGGCATGTACAAGACGCGCGCCTTGCTGGAACTGGCGATCGGCCGGTACAAATGCGCGCTCGATGCGATCCCCGGCTACCGCGTCGATGGCGCGCCTGGAGCCGGAAACGCTGTGGTGTTATCTGCCCGAACATGACGTGATCCGCCACACCCTGCGCTCGTGCTACTTCCGTCTGGGGACCATGCGCGAGCGCAATGGCATGCCGCTGGCCGAACTGGAAGCCGACCTGGCCCTGGTCGACAAGGCGCTGGCGCTGGCCGGCCCTGCGGAAGACCCGAACGTGCTCGATCCATTCAGGGAAGGGCATGCGGCGCTGCTCGCCATCCTGGCCGCGCAACAGCCGTCTTACAAGACCGCGTACCGGCGCGCCGCGGCTTTGCTGGTGTGAGTCGCATCACGACGAATAGCGGCGCTGGCCGGACTGCACGCGCCGGCGCGGCCGATGGTATACTTGAAGCACCTTTTTCTCCGGCGGGGACGACCCCGCCGCACACGGAGCCAGGCTTGGACGACCTTGCCAATCCGGGAGTTTGTCATGGCATGGATCTATCTGTTTGTTGCGGGTTTGCTTGAAGTGGCGTGGGCCGTCGGCCTGAAATACACCCACGGCTTTTCGCGTCTCGTTCCCTCCGTATTGACGCTGGCCGCGATGTCCGGCAGCGTCGGTTTGCTCGGACTGGCATTGCGCCACCTGCCGCTGGGGACCGCGTATGCCATCTGGACCGGCATCGGCACCGTCGGCACGGCGATCTTCGGCATGCTGGTGCTGGGCGAACCGGCCGGCGCCATGCGCCTGGGCTGCATCGCGCTGATCGTGGCCGGCATCCTGGGATTGAAGCTGCTCGCGCCGGCCTGACACGGCGCCGGGCGCCAGCGCCCGATTGTGCCAAATTCGCCGTGCCGTGCCGTGGCGTGTGCAAGACAAGGACGGCGTCCAGGCGTATGCTGGTTGGATGAAAACGATCTCCATCATCGACTCCCATACCGGCGGCGAACCGACCCGCCTGATCATCGACGGCGGCCCCGATCTCGGGAGCGGACCGCTGGCCGAACGGCGTGAGCGCTTCCGGCGCGACTTCGACCATGTGCGTTCCGCCGTCGTGTGCGAACCGCGCGGCTCCGACGTATTGGTCGGCGCGCTGCTGTGCGAACCGTTCGCGCCCGACTGCGCCGCCGGCGTCATCTTCTTTAACAATGTGTCCTACCTCGGCATGTGCGGCCACGGCATGATCGGGGTGGTGGTGTCGCTCGCGTTCATGGGCCGCATCAAGCCCGGGCGGCACCGCATCGATACGCCGGTCGGCGTGGTCGAAGCCGAATTGCACGACGACGGCGCGGTCACCATCGATAACGTGGCGTCCTACCGCACGCGGCACGCCGTCACCCTGGAGGTGGAAGGCGTGGGCAGCGTGACGGGCGACGTGGCCTGGGGCGGCAACTGGTTTTTCCTGGTTTCCGGCCACGGACTGGCGCTGCGGCGCGCCAACGTCGACGCCCTGACCGCCTACGCGGTGGCGCTGCGCGATGCGCTCGAAGCGAACGGCATCAGCGGCGACGACGGCGCCGTGATCGACCATATCGAACTGTTCGCGCCATCGACCACGGGCGCCGACAGCCAGAGTTTTGTCCTGTGTCCCGGCAAGGCCTACGACCGCTCGCCTTGCGGCACCGGCACCAGCGCCAAGCTGGCCTGCCTGGCAGCCGACGGCAAGCTGGCCGAACACGCCCAATGGCGCCAGGAGAGCATCATCGGCAGCGTGTTCGACGCTTCCTACCGGCGCGCCGGCGATCGCGTCATGCCCAGCATTCGCGGCAAGGCCTGGGTCAACGCCCGGGCGCAGCTGCTGTTCGACGAGAGCGACCCTTTTGTATGGGGCATTCCCTGAGCTGCGCCCGGCGCGCCCCTACGACAAGGACTCGACCGGGCCGATTTCGGTCTGCACGTTGAACACCGAGGTGCGCCGGATCGTGCCCTGGATGGTGCCGCTGGTTTTAGGCAGCGCCGACGCGGCGTCGGCAAACCAGAAGTAGTGGCCGTTGACGCGGTCGGGGAAGTTGGCGCCGAAGTAGCCCTGCACGGCAATCGGCGCCGTGAATGACATCGATTCGTCCGACATGGTGCCGACCATGCTCACCTTGCGCTTGCTGTGCGGCGGCACCGTGACCGTCACCGTGGACGACGATGAGCGCGAGGTGCTTTGCGACGACGACTGGCCGACCGTGGTCGACACCGAAAACGAGGCGCCGGTCTTGAACACGCCTTCGATGGTGAACTCCGCCGACAGCGTCAGGCCGGTGGTCGATTCCGACGACCAGCTGGTGGCGTCGGACCATGCGCCTTCCACTGTCAGGCTCACTTGCGCCGGATCGTCGCCATTGTTGATGGCGTAATTGCTGCCCACGATGGCCGATGTCGGCGGCGCGCCCGGATTGGTGACGTAGTTGAATGGCCCGAGCGTCTTGTAGCACGGGTGCCCGTACTGCGCCGTGATGGCCGGGGTCACCGCGTTGTAATAGGTCTCGCTATTGAGGCTGATGCCGTCCGGGTTCTTGCTGTAGGCGGTCTCGAAGTAGGCCCTGACGGCGGAGGGGCTGGAATTGAGGTAAGTCAGATCATTGAAGGACAACGCTTCCTGCACTGGCATGATGATCTCCATTGGGTTGACTGATCGCCCAGGAACATCCGGGCGGGATGGCCGCCGGGCGCTGCGCCCGGCGACCATCCCACCTTAGCCCTTCGAAAAGAGCCCAAGTTCACACATTGTCACCCCCCTCATGCCGCCCGCATAAATGGGCGGATGGCGCGCCTTTTTAGGTGGAAGCACACCCGTTTGTGGCTTTCATGTCAGTGCGCGGCGGCGCGCTCGCCTAATCGGCAAAGCGCTCGAAATCCGGATTGGCGCGGGTCAGGTAGTACCACTCCTGGTTCGGTCCCGCGTTCACATCGGGGAACAGGATCTTGCCGTCGAATTCGGCCACCACGGGTGTGCCGTCGGCGCGCGTGCCGATCTGGTCGCCCGTGGCCAGCGCGTCGAAACTGGCCCATACGCGGCTGAAGCGGTCGCCCGCATCGAGTTTGTCGTGCACCACCACCATCGACAGCGCTTCCATCTGGTCCAGCGCGATCGGCTCCGGCTGCGGCGCGTCGATCAGGCCGAGGAAGGCCAGCGTGTTGACGATCGCGCGGTAAGCCACGTCCGGCGCGGCCGGATCAAGGTGCTGGCCGCATTCGAGCGTGAGCGCGTAGCCGCCGGTGCTGCGCATGTATTCGGTGGTGCCCATCCCGTAGCGCAGCACCAGGTCCAGGGTCGATTCGTCGCCGCTCTTCATGCGGCGCCGCACGCCCTGGCCGTAGGTGGCCAGCCAGCCGTCGACGAAGCGGCGCACGCCTAGGCGGCGCGCCAGAGCGCGTTCCTTTTCGGCGTGCCGGAACGGCTGCAGGGTGCCGTCGTTGTTGCGCGGGCCGACCATCACGAAGGGCTGGCTTTGCGCATTGAAGGAATGCAGGTCGAGCAGTACCTCGTGCTGCGCCAGCAGGGGACACAGCCAGTTGGCGACGCGGTCCTCGAAGTCTTGCGGCTGCGGGTTGGGGAACAGGTTGCGGTTCAGGTTACGCTCGCCCGAGCGCTGTTCCAGCGCGTAGGCCAGCGGGTTGGTCACCGGGACGAAGGTCACGCTGCCGGCCGCCAGGTGCAGTGCGCCGCTGTCGATGTCGGCCATCACGCGCAGGATCGCCTTGCTGCCGCAGGTCTCGTTGCCATGCACGGCGCCAGTGACGATCAGGCGCGGACCGGCGCCAAGGCCGGTGTAGTTGATCGATTTGAACTGCAGCTCGCGGGCGGTGGTCATGGTCGGAAGTGGCCTGGAAAATGGGTGGGGAACCTATTTTATCGGACATCGCCGGCGCCCGCCGGAGCGCGCCCGCGCTACCGGCCGACCAGTTTCAAGCCGCGCTGGCGTGGACTGGCGTCGATCACGTCGAAGGCGGCCGGCATCTCGCTGAGGAAGGCCAGTACGCTGCGGGCGTCGCCGCCGCTGTCTTCGATGGCCGCGCGCAGGCCGGGCACCGCTTCCTGCGTGTACGGGCTGCGGTAAGCATTGACCAGCAGCGTCACCAGGTCGACCGGCTGGCCGCCCGAATGGCGCAGGCGCGTGCCGATCAGGTCGAGGATCACGCGCTGCATGGCCGGCGTGGGGTTGGCGATATTGGCGAAAATGAGCGGCGTGTTGGCGATTTTCTCGCACAGCGCGCGCTCGATCTGGTCGGGCTTGAGGTCGGAGGCGATGTCGAAATGGGCTCCGCTCCAGTGGGTGCGCGCGTGGGCGTGCCCGGGAGGGAAGGAATCGACGGTTTCAAAACCGCATACGCGGCTCAGGTAGGCCAGGGCCTGGGTCAGGATTGGGAACATGCCCCCAGTGTAGCGCAAGACGATCTCCTTGTGGTTGCGGGCCCGCCGCCCGGCCTTGGCACGGCGCGCTGCGGCGGGTGCCTCAGGCGGCGAAGCGGCCGGCGCGGAAGTCGTCGACCGCCTGGAATACCTCGGCCTGGGTGTTCATCACGAACGGGCCGTATTGGGCGATCGGTTCGTTCAGCGGGCGCCCGGCAATCAGGATCAGGCGGCTGTCCTGGGCGGCCATGATGCGCACGCCGTCAGCCTGCGGTGCATTGGCCAGGATCGCCATGCGCCCCACCGGTACCGGCTTGTCGTCGATCAGCACCTGGCCACGGAACACATAGACGAAGGCGTTGTGCCCCGGCGGCAGCAGCTGTTCGAAGGTGGCGTTGGCCGGCAGTTCGACATCGAGATACAGCGGTTCGGTGCCCGCGCGCTGCACCGCGCCCGGCACGCCGTGGCTGGCGCCGGCGATTACTTGCACCGTTACCCCCGCTCCGGTGGTGAAGCGGGGGATGTCGGTGTTCGGGATGTCGCGGTACCACGGCGCGCTCATCTTGTCCTTGGCCGGCAGGTTAAGCCACAGCTGGAAGCCTTCCATCATGCCGTCGGTCTGCTCCGGCATTTCGGAGTGCGCCACGCCGCGCCCGGCCGTCATCCACTGCACGCCGCCGTCGGTGATCAGGCCTTCGTTGCCGGCGCTGTCGCGGTGGCGCATGCTGCCGGCGATCATGTACGAAATCGTCTCGAAGCCGCGGTGCGGGTGTTCCGGAAAGCCGGCGATATAGTCGCCCGGCTTGTCGCTGCCGAAGGCATCGAGCATCAAAAACGGATCCAGGCGACGCTGCAGGTTTTGCGTAAGCACGCGGTTGATCTTGACACCGGCGCCGTCCATCACGAACTGCCCGTTGACCAGGCGCTCGACGCCGCGCGGCTGCCGCACGCGCTCCTCGACCGGCTGCCGCACCATCTTCAACTCTTGTGTCATGTTTCTCTCCTTGTATAGAGCGTCGTCCGGGTTGACTTAGGCCAGTGCGGCCTCGATGTCGGCGTTGGCCTGCGACTGCGCCTTGGTCACGGCTTCCGGACCCATGGCCATGCCTTCCGAATACACGAACGTCACGTCGGTCATGCCGAGGAAGCCGAGCAGCATTTTCAGGTGCGGCGTCTGGGTATCGTTCGGGGTATCGCGGTACATGCCGCCGCGGGCGAACGCCACGTACACTTTTTTGCCGGTCAGTTTGCCGATCGGGCCGCTGGCGGTGTAGGCGAAGGTGACGCCGGCGCGGGCAATCGCATCGAACCAGCCTTTGAGCTGCACCGAGCTGCCGAAGTTGTACATCGGGGCGCCGATGACCAGCACGTCGGCGCCTTGCACCTGGGCGATCAGGGCGTCGTCGAGGGCCACGCGGGCCGCTTGTTCGGCGCTGCGCTGGTCGGCTGGCGTGAACAGGGCGCCCAGGGTCGGCTCGTCGAGCGCCGGATGCGGGTTGCTGGCCAGGTCGCGGCGCGTCAGTTGGGCGCCGGGGTTGGCCGCTTGCAGCTTGGCGACAATGGCGTCGGCCATGCGGGTGGACTCGGAACCGGTCGAACGGGCGCTGGAATTGATTTGCAAGATGTTCATTTTGTTTCCTTTTTATGAGTTGAACTGCGATGGAGTGACTTTACGCGTTCCAAAATCAATGCGGAAGGCGTTAAAATGGATATCATTATTCAGTCAGTGGGACAATCAAATGGATGTGGAACCGAATGACTTGCTGTTGTTCGCGCGGATCGTGGAGGCGGGCAGCTTCAGCCAGGCCGCGTTGCGGGTCGATTTGCCCAAGTCGACCGTCTCGCGCCGGATCGCGCTGCTGGAAGCGAAACTGGGCGAGCGCTTGCTGCAGCGGACCACGCGCAAGCTGATGCTGACCGAATTCGGCGCCAGCCTGCTCGATCACGCGCGCAAGGTGGTCGAAGAGGTCGAGGCGGCCGGCGCGCTGGTGCAGCATCGCCAGCAGGCGCCGAGCGGGCGCCTGCGCATTTCGATGCCGGCCGATTTCGCCAGCCTTGGCATGACGCAGGTGATGACGCACTTCATGACGCAGTATCCGGCCATCACCCTGGAACTGGACCTGTCACCGCGCCGGGTCGACCTGGTGAGCGAGAATTTCGACATCGCGATCCGCATGGGCGACCTGCCGGACGACGCTTCCCTCAACGCGCGCCGGGTGGCGCTGGAACACATGGCGCTGTATGCGGCGCCGTCGTACATCGCGCTGCGCGGGCTGCCGGAGCATCCGGACGACTTGCTGAAACACGATCTGCTGTGCCTCCTGAGCCGCGGCGGCGGACCGTCGCCGTGGAAGCTCACACGCGGCAAAACGGTGTGGGAGCGCGCGCTGCCGGGCCGCCTGAGCGCCAATTCGCCCGACCTGCTCACGCGCGTGGCGTGCGCCGGCGCCGGCATCGCCGCCAGTTCCGACCTGTTCGCCGCACCGCACGTGGCCAAGGGAGAGCTGGTGCGGGTGCTGCCGGAATGGGATTTGCCGCTGGTGACCGGCTGGGCCGTGTTCCCTGGCCGGCGCCTGATGCCGGCCAAGACCCGCGCTTTCCTCGACATGATGGAAGGGCTGTGCTGCGCCGATGCGCGCAAGCGCATGGGGATGGTCTAGGGCAGGAATTTTCCGTCCGGATACGCGTGATTGCGGAATCGTTGATAATGAGCCCGCCGCGACGCCTATCTTGAGATCGCCCTGGCTGTGAAGTTCATCCATCCAACTTAAAGGAAATTCCATGCTGCTTGAAAAATTGCACTGGCGCTACGCCACCAAGAAATTTGATGCCACCAAGGTGGTGTCGGAAGACAAAGTCAACCGTATTCTGGAAGCCGTGCGCCTGGCGCCGACCTCGAGCGGCCTGCAACCGTTCGAGCTGATCGTGGTCAGCAATGCCGACCTGCGCGCGAAGATGCGACCGATCGCCAGCAACCAGGGCCAGGTGGCCGATGGGTCGCACATGGTCGTGTTTGCGGCCTGGGATAATTACACGGAAGAGCGGATCAACATGATGTTCGACCTCGTCAACGAGGAACGCGGCATGGTCAACGAAGGTTGGGAAGCCTACCGCAAGTTCATCCTGGCGACCTACCCGCCGCGCGACCCCAAGGTCAACTACGAACACGCCGCGCGCCAGGCCTACATCGGCCTGGGCATCGGCTTGACGGCGGCCGCTTTCGAACAGGTCGATGCGACCCCGATGGAAGGCTTCAATCCGGATCAGCTCGACGAATTGCTCGGCCTGCGCGCGCGTGGCTTGCGCTCGGTGGCGATCATGGCGCTCGGTTACCGCGAAGCCGAGGGCGACTGGCTGGTGGACTTGAAAAAAGTGCGCCGTCCGAGCGCGCAGTTCATCACGAAACTGGCTTAAACAAGGGGCCGACGCGATTTTCTTGTGACATTCGGGCGTGCGTTGGGAGCGCCTTGCCGCTCCCAACGTTTATTGGGGCGCAATCAGGTCGAGCCACGATGAGATTGGCTGCAGGCGCTGCTTCCAGGCTGCGCGGATGTCATAAGCCACCTTGTTGTTGATGCGAATATGTACCGGGGTGAATGCGAGAGCTTGACTCCGGCTGTTATCGAACAGAATGGAAGCGTCGGCTACTGCGAGTGCGGCCTTGATAGCTTGCCGGGTGCGCGGAAAACGCTCAAGCAGCTTTTCGTAGGGGACTGCGTGACCGCCTTGATTTTGACGCGTTCTTACGCGTCCGATCGAGAGGCCGGTACTGGACAGACCAACAAACACCAATCACACAAAGTAGCCTTTGCTTTGCAAATCCTTGACGAGATCGATCTTGCTCGATATTGAGCCATCGGGATTGATCGACCAATGCGAAAACACCGTTTCGATAGCAAAGGGAATGCGGCGTCCCATCGCCGCGCTGGTGAATCCGGTAACTCCCTGCTGGGATACGTACATCCATGCTTCACTGGTGTCACGCAGTTCTTGAGCCCAAACGGGCAATTGTCCGGATTTGGGCGGCTCGGGCAGGATGGATAACATCATCCGGTCGGCGTTTATCAACGGAACGCGCAAGCGATCTACCAGGTGCTTGTACCACAAGGTCGATTTTCCTGATCCATTGTGTCCAGCCAGGATAATCGCGAACGGCCTTCCTTCATGGTGGAACGCGATATTCATCGCCTCGTCGACTGAAACGCGCTTCATCGCTTGACCCTGATAAAGTGGCCGTTCTTGTTGAAGCGTCCCAGCGTCCGCGTTTTGCCGAGCTTTCTGATGACCAGATTCGGATCTTTTGAATCCGCTTCGTACAACGGCGTTGTCGAAGGCAGATTGAGGCGGACGCCGTGCCGTGGAATAGCTTCGGCAAATGCGCGAGAAACTCGCTGGCTTTCTGCAAGTGCTTTTTCGAGTTCCGACGCCGATGGGGTGGGAACTTCCACCGTGACATTGCCCATCGTAACAACCGTCATCGCCTTGCCCTCCGCCGTGATGCGCTGAGTCATCGGGCTGGCGGGAGGCGTCGCCTCCCTTGCACTAACGATGGGTTTTGGTGCTTGAGTATGCTTAGCCATGATGCACTACCGAACGACAAGGTTGATGAACCAACCCAGTATCTCATTGTAGCGCCGATCCAAAACGCGTGACGCGCGCGGCGCCACCTGCTTACGGCGTTCCCGCCAGCCGCTTGTTGATCCGCTCCAGCACCGGCATGATCTTGCCGCCGACCTTGATCTGCGGGTTCGAATAGCCGTCATCCTTGCCGGCTTGCGTCTCGCGTTGCAGGATGATCTTGCGCGCCGCCGCATGCGCCTCGCTGAACGAGCGCGTCGTGGTACGCAGCTGTTCGTCGTACATCGCGCGGCCGAAAAACGTCAGCGCCGATTTCTTGCCGCAGCCGTAGGAGGTGTGGTCGGCGTCGGACGCCGTCATCACCAGGGTGCCGTCGGCCGCCAGCGGCGCGATCCAGTTGCCCGCGAAGCAGGCCGAGATCGACAGCACGCGGTAGCGGATGCCGGCCTGGTCGAGCCATCCCTTCAGTTCCGGCGGCATCACCGGCGCCACCTCGATCGGCCAGAAATTGGCCGCCAGCTCGCCGTCCGACGCTCCGTGCGAGGTCAGGTGGATGAACAGCACGTCCTCGTCGCGGTCCATGATCTCGGCGATCCCTTCGATGGCGCGCCGCAGGTTCAGCGGCGTGGCCCAGGGCAGCGTTTCGGCGGTCTCGCGGTGGTTGATCAGTTGCAGGCCGCGCCCGGCGGCATCGAAGCGGCGCGCCATCACGTCGGCCACCATGGTGCTCTCGCGCCGGAACACTTCCTCGCCTTCGTACGGCGCGAAGGTAATCGTGTACATGTCGATCACGCCCGGGCGCTGCGGCTTGAGCGCGTCGAGCTGATCGCCCAGCAAGGGCAGCTGCGCTTCCATCATTTCCTGGCTTACCTCGAACGGCTCTTCCTCGGGCGCCTCGGGTGCCGCCCTTGCGCGCCAGGCCATCGGCGAGGGCGCGAGGTAATGGCTCATTGCAGTGGTCAGAACGATCACCCCGATCGTGACAATGGTGCGCACCGGCGCGAGCGGACGGGCGGCGCGCATCAGTACCGCCAGCTGTGCCAGCACCGCCCAGAGCGTCGGCCCGAGCCAGACAGTCCATTGCGCCTGTGTGCTGGCCGCATCAACGGCCTTGGTCCGGATCAGAAGAAAATAGAGCGCCCAGCCCAGCATCGAAAACATTGTCGTTTGTACGATCAGCAGCGTGTACAAGTGCGCCGCGCCGGGCGCGGCATGGGGACTGCGCGTCAGGCGCGGGTCGGGCTGAATCAGGTAGCACAGCCACACGGTTAACAGGGTATTCGACCATCCGGCGAACAGCGCGCGCCATATGAAGACGGCGTCGCCCTCGATGAAGGCGCGCTGCATCAGCATGCCCAGGCCCAACTGAAAAAGCAGTTGGAATGCCATCTGCCAGGGCGACGCCACCAGTCGCTTCCAGCGCGGTGCAAGCAGCAGCATGGAGCGCGCGCCTTCGCGCAGCCAGTCGCAGGCTGCCAGCACGCTGGCGCGCGGCGCGGGCGCGGCCACGCTTGCCTGTTCCTGTTCCTGTTCCAGGGCCGGCGGGCCGGCGATGTCGTCCACTACGTCGCTCATGCCGCTTCCTTGTGAAATCAGGCGCGTTTGGCGGCTGGCTTGTTACCCATCGCTTCCCCCAGCCGCACCAGGCGCTCGGGCGCCCATTCGGCATTGAAGTCGATGGTGTCTTTCTTGAACAGCATGACGATGGTCGAACCAAGCAGGAAGCGGCCCATCTCGTCGCCTTTTTTGAGCACGATGTTCTGGTCGTCGTAGCGCCATTCCCTGACCACGCCCGGACGCGGCGGGTTCACCAGCCCGTGCCAGACCGTGGCCATGCTGCCGACGATGGTGGCGCCCACCAGGGTGAGCACAAAGGTGCCATGCTGCTTGGACTCGAACACGCACACCACGCGCTCATTGCGCGCGAACAGGCCGGGAATGCCGCGCGCGGTGGTCGGGTTCACCGAAAACAGCGCGCCGGGCACGTAGATCATGCGCGTCAGGCGTCCGTCGCACGGCATGTGCAGGCGGTGGTAATCCTTGGGGCTCAGGTACAGGTTGGCGAAACTGCCGTGCTGGAACTGGGCCGCCAGCGCCGCATCGCCACCCACCAGGGCCGTGGTGCTGAACTTGTGGCCCTTGGCCTGGAAGATCTGGTCGTCGTCGATGGCGCCGAACTGGCTGATCGCGCCGTCCACCGGGCACACGAAATCGGCCTTGGCCAGCGGGCGTACGCCCGGGCGCAGCGGACGGGTGAAAAATTCGTTGAAGCTGGCGTAGCTGGCGATGTCCGGATTGGCCGCTTCGTCCATGTTCACGCCATATTGGCCGACGAACCAGCGGATCAGGGTGGTCGTGTACTGGCCGCCCTTGTGACCGGCGACGCGGCCCGCGAACCTGGTCAGACCTTGCTTGGGAAGTAAATATTGGGGAATGACTTTTATGCGATCGGACACGGGCTTCAACCTGTTTAAAAAACGATGGGCAATTATAACGGCGCGCCGCGCCTGTGCAGCGCTTTCCGGTGCCCCGGATGGCCAATCGCCTGAAAAATAGTCGCCGTGGCGGCGCCGGGGGGCGTCAGCGTGGGCGCACGCCGCCGGCCAGGATGGCGGGCGGGTAGTAGCGCTTGAGGTTCTCGTACACGGCGCCGGATTTGATGGCGGCGGCGAACAGGTTCTGCAGGGCCGCGCGGTCGCTCGCCGCGACGGTCTGCTTCGAGATGTAGATGCCGCTTTCGCCCCACGGCAGTTCTTCCAGCGGCTCGATGCGCAGCTTGGGCATCATCCAGGTGAAGCGCTTGTCCTCCAAAATGGCGCCGGCGAATACGGTGGGCGCCATCAAGGTCACGTCGGCAATGCCGGCGTCGAGCACGCGCGCCACGGCGGCGCCATCTTTTTCGAGCAGCAGGCGGCCCTGGGCCGACAACTGATCGATCATGTCGAGGTAGGCGTCGCCGTAGTCGAAGCCGCGCACCAGCACCACGCGCAGCTCCTTGCGTGCGAGCAGGTCGCGGATCGAGCGCACCGCGACCGGCACCAGGAACGGTTGCTCGCAATTGGCCAGCGCAGGGGCGCCGGCGCCCGCTACGAGGACGGCAATGACAAACGCGGCCGCGCGCGCCGCGCTGCGAGGAGAGGGTATACCCATGTCCCAATTCTAACGCATGCCCGCCTCATGTGCGCATCCGATGCGATTTGAAATAGAAAACTGCAACGCCGATCGCCACCGCCTGCATCGCCGCGCACAGGAAAAAGGTGCTGCCGATGCGCCAGTCGTCGGGCGGCAGGTGGCTGGCCAGGCCCAGGATGGCCGTGCCCAGCAGCGGCATGAAAATCACGCCCAGGCTGCTGATCGATTGCAGCGAGCCCATCAGTTCGCCCTGGGAATTCGCGTCCGAACCGCGCGAAATGATGCTTTGCAGCGCAGGCGCGGTGGTATACGACAACAAATTGCACAAAATGAAAACGTACATCATCCAACCCTGGGTAGCCAGGCCGTACAGCACGAAGGTGATGCAGCCCGATACCAGGCCGATCAGCGACAGGCGCACTTCGCCGAAGCGCTTCATCAGCATGCCGAGCAGGCCGGCCTGAACCACCGCCGCCGACAAGCCCACGCAAAACAGGGCGCTGCCGTTGTCGCCCGGGGTCCAGTTGAAACGGAAGGTGGTGTACAGCACCCAGGTCGACTGCAGCATCATCTGGGCGAAGGTGGAGAGGGCGTACACGATCACCACGGCGCGGATATCGGTGCGCCGCACCAGCTTGAGCAGGGACGAGAAGGGATTGATCTTGGTCATCGAAAACGCCGAGCGGCGCGCCAGCGGCAGCGATTCGGGCACCGCGATGTAACCGTAGACGAAGTTGGCGGCGCACAGCGCGGCGGCCACGTAGAACGGCAGTTGCAGGTTGATTTCGCCCAGGGCGCCTCCCAGCGCCGGACCGCAGATGAAACCCAGGCCGAAGGCGGCGCCCACCTTGCCGAAGCTTTTGGCGCGCGTTTCGTGGGTCGATATGTCGGATGCATAGGCCGAGGCGACCGACATGCTGGCCGAGGACATGCCGCCGATCACGCGCCCGATGAACAGGAACGCCAGGCTCGGGGCCCACGCGGTGGCGAGGAAATTGAGGAACATGCCGGCCATCGAATAGAGCATCACGGGACGGCGTCCCACGCGGTCGCTGATGGCGCCGAGCATTGGCATGAAAATGAACTGCATCAGCCCGAACACCATCGCCAGCACGCCGAACCAGAACGCCTGTTCATCGCGCCCGTCGACGAACTTGCCGACCAGGGCCGGCATGACCGGGATGATCAGGCCAATCCCGAGCATGTCGATGAAGACCGCCACCAGCACGAAATTGAGGTTGCCAGGCGATGCCGGGGCGGCGGGTGCGGCGGCGGGGTTGCTGCTCATGGAGGATAGCCCGGGTCCGGGCGCGAATGGGCGGAACCACATCTTAACGCACTGCGCAGTTGTGCGAACGCGGCAGTGCCTACAAAGTCCATTCCTGCGCGAAGGCGGCGCGGAAGGTGGTCAGCTGCGCCAGCCGCGCTTCGCCCAGTGCGCGTCCGGCGGCGGTCTGCATCATGGCTGGCAGCCTGGCCAGCTTGACCTCGATATGGTCGAGCGCATAGGCGCGGTCGTCGCGCTCCCGGTCCACGGCCAGCGGGTCGCTCGGGTGGGCCAGCGCGCTGCCCATCTGGCCGGCGATATAGAACAGGCGCGCCAGGCCCACCGCGCCCAGGGCGTCGAGGCGGTCGGCATCCTGCACCAGCTGCGCTTCGATGGTGTGGGGTGGCAGCGCCGCCGAAAAGCTGTGGGTTTCGATGGCGTGCGCCACCGCGTCCAGCTTCGCGGCCGGGAACCCGATGGCGGCCAGTTCGCGCCACGCCAGTTCGGCCGAGCGGCGCGACGCCATGCTGCGCTGCGGATGATTCTTGGGCAGGTTGACCAGGTCATGCAGATAGCATGCCGCCATCACGGCCAGCGCATCCGCTTCCGGATGGCTGGCCAGCAGCGCCTGCGCATTACGCCAGACCCGGTGCAGGTGATTGATGTCGTGGGCGCCGTCGTCGCCGCAGGCGGCGCTGGCCAGTGCCTGCAAGCGTGGCTGCCATGCTGTCAGTTCGTCGGTGGTCATTGCATGCTCCTTGGTCGGAGCGCGATTATGCCATGCCGGCCGGCCCGAAAGCGGCCACGGCGCGCTGCGACAGGGCGTCGGCCGCCTGGTTTTTCTGGCGCGGCAGCCAGCGCACGCAGGCGCCGTCGATGCGGCCGAGCAGGGTTTGGGCGTGTGCGCGGTAGGCGTGCAGCGAGGGCGCTCCCGCCAGCTCCGGCCCATTCACGTCGTCGATCACGACGCGGCTGTCGCCATGCACGGTCAGGCCGCGCGCACCCTGCGCGACGGCCGCTTCGAGGACCGCGATCAGCGCCTGGTACTCGGCTTCGCTGCTGTTGCCGTAGCCGGCCGGGCGCGAGATTTCGACGCGTTCGCCATCCGGGCCGGTGAGCAGGGCGCCGATGCCGCAGCGTCCCGGATTAGGATGGGCCGAGCCGTCGAACCAGGCGCGCCACGGCGCGGGCGGACCAGCGTGCCGGTGCACACTGGCGCTGCGGGCCAGTGCGCGTTTGGCGTCGCGTGCGGCCAGGCGCGCCGTGGCGGCCGCCAGCAGGGCGGCGCGTTCGGCGAGCAGGGCGCCCAGGCCGCGCGCGCCGGCGCGCTGTTCGAGCGTGGCGCGCAAGGCTTGTTCTTCACTGATGCCGTCGCGCGCGGCCAGCTTGCGGCCGGCGCCGCGTTCGGCCTTGAAGGCCGCCGCGATTAACTGGGCCAGTGCGTGGGTCGGTTCGCTCATGGCGACAGCATAACCGCAACGGCAACATATTGCCAAAATCACTCCCTGGCGACGGCCGAACTCACGCATCCGCACGATTGTGACGCATCAAACTGCAGAGCCCGACAGTGCCTAGTATGGCCCTTAGCGGTCCGCACGAGGGCGAGTGGGAATTGCCGCTCGACCAGTTTCAATTTATTAAAGGAGAACGTCATGCGTAACTTGACCAGCACTGAATTGCAACACGTGTATGGCGGTGGCAAATCCGATTGCCATACCAAGTGCCACAGCAAGAGCAAGAGCAAAAGCCGTTGCAAGAGCAAAAGCAAAAGCAAGAGCAAAAGCCGGGGTTGCGGCAGCAAGTCGCACAACTGCGGCGGCCTGCTCGGATGGCTGCTGTAATGCGTTTCCTGCTTAACCGCTGTGCCGGGCCATCGTTGCGCTAACTGGCGCAACTGGCTTCTTCAGTTTGCCGTCGGACGCGGCGGCGGACTGAACTTTCCAATGAGGTTGCAAAATGCAGAATCTCGACACATCAACAGCGATCGCTGCGCCGGAACGTGCCACCCATGAAGAATTATGGCTGCTCGGCCAGGCGCCGCTGCAGAAGTATCTCGATTTCGCCGACGACCTGTGCGCCGAATCGCCCGAAGCCATCCGCCCGGCGCTGATCCGCGAATGGGGCGCGGCCAAGCTGTATTACGAACAACTGGCCATCACCGAGGCCGGCGTGGCCGACCACCTGGACTGCGCCGCGCTGCCCGCCGCCATGCTGCCGCTGGCCGCGCAGGTGTGCGCCAGCCCCCAGTACACGCGCACCTTCAACAGCTTGCCGACCCGGATTGCGATGGTCGACCTGGGGCGCATGGTGGTGTGCCAGAATCACGTCACGCGCAGCTTCGTCGATCAACTCAAGGCGCAACTCGGTCCCCATCCCGATCCGCAGGCACTGTTTCGCTTCTGCTTCCCGCCCGACGAAGTGCGCGCGCCGGTCCAGATCCGCGAGGCAGGCTCGAAACGCTATGTATTCCGCTCCGAATCGACCGATTTCCGCTTTCATGAGCCGGTGCTGCTGCGCCCCGACCAATTGAACGATTACCGCGCTTGCGGTACCGTGGCCGGCGTGGTCGGCCTGGTGGTCGGCTACAGCGCCAACATTCTCAACGCCGTGTGTGACGACGACAGCGGCCGCCTGGTCCTCAATAACGGCTATCACCGCACCTGCGCCTTGCTCGAACTGGGCATCTCGCACGCGCCCTGCGTGATCCAGACCGTCAGCTCGCGCGACGAACTCGATCTGGTGGCCAAGTCGGTCGTCGCCACCGATCCGGGCTACTTCTTCAACGCGCCACGCCCGCCGCTGATGCGCGACTTCGCCAATCCACGCATCCGGAAAGTCCTGCGCATCAAAAAGATCGCCCGCATGATCGAGGTCACTTACGATGTCCGAGACTACTTCATCGAAGAGTGAGGCCGGTGCCCCGGCCGTGGTGGCGGAGCAAGCGCTGTTCCGGCCGCAGGTGCTGAGCGAACAGCAAACCTGCTGGCTCGGCACGGTGGCGGTCAAGCCGCGCCTGGCGCACCGCTGGTACGCCGCCTTCTCGCTGCTGATCGTCGCCGCCATCGCGGCCACGCTGCTGATGGCCAGCTATACCCGCAAGGCGCGCGTGGCCGGCTGGCTGGTGCCCGAGCAGGGCATGATCCGCGTGCATTCGCCGCGCGTCGGCGTGGCCACGCGCCTGATGGTGCGCGAGGGCGATCCGGTGAGCGCCGGCCAGGCGCTGGTGGCGCTGTCGGGCGAAGAGCGCAGCGTGGCGGTGGGCGAGACCAATGCCAGGGTGGCACGCGAACTGCAGGCCCAGCGCGCCAGCCTGGATGCCGAGCAGGCGCGCGCGGCGCAGTCGTTCGGCCAGCAGCGCGCCATGCTGGCCGAACGCATCGCCGCCGCCCGCGCCGAACAGGACAACATGGTGCAGGAAATCGCCCTGCAAAAGCGCCGCGTGGCGCTGGCCCGCACTTCCGAAAAGCGGCTCGACGAACTCAGGGCGCGCGGCTTCATTTCCGCGCAGCAGGTGCAGACCACGTCCGAGGCGGCGCTCGACCAGGCGGGCAAGCTGCGCTCCCTGGAACGGGCCTTGTCTTCGCTCGGTCGCGAACGCATGGCGCTGGAATCGGAACTGAACGACATGCCGCTCAAGCTGGCCACCCAGAACGCGCTGGCGGCGCGCAACACCAGCGCCATCGACCGCGAGCTGGCCGAGGTGGCGGCCAAGCGCGAACTGCTGGTCACGGCCCCGCAGGCCGGCACCGTGACCGCGATCCATATCTCGCGCGGCGCGGCGGTCGGCACCGGCACGGCGATGCTCAGCATCGTGCCGCGCGGCGCCACGCTGGAGGCCCAGCTGTACGCATCGAGCCGCGCGATCGGCTTCGTGCGCCCGCAACAGCCGGTGCAGCTGCGCTACCTGGCCTACCCGTATCAAAAATTCGGTCACTACCAGGGCACCATCAAGAGCATCTCGCGCACCGGCATCGAGCCGGCCGAGCTGCCGGCCCAGTTTCGGGCGGCGGCGGGCGCCGGCATGCCGGGCGAAGCGCTGTACCGCATTACCGTGACCCTGGCGCGCCAGGACGTGACGGCCTACGGCGCACGCATGCCGCTGGCCCCCGGCATGCAGCTCGATGCCGACATCCTGCTGGAGCGGCGCCGCCTGTATGAATGGGTGCTCGATCCGGTCTACACCATCACCGGGAGGCTGGGACGATGAGCAAACCATTTGACGCCGCCGCCGGCCTGGGCGTGCGCCTGCCGTCGATCCTGCAGACCGAGGCCGCCGAGTGCGCTCTTGCCTGCCTGGCCATGATCGCCGCCTACCACGGCAACGGCACCGACCTGGCGCAGCTACGGCGCCGTTTCGGCATGTCGCTGCGCGGCGCCACGCTCAAGGACCTGGTCGGCATCGCGGTCCACCTCGGCCTGGCCTCGCGTCCCCTGCGGCTCGAACCCGAAGAACTGGACCTGCTGGCCACCCCGTGCATCCTGCACTGGGACCTGAACCACTTCGTGGTGCTCAAGCAGGTCAGCGCCACGGGCGTCGTGATCCACGATCCGGCGGTCGGCGTGCGCCGCCTGCCGCGCGCCACCGTGCTCAAACACTTTACCGGCGTGGCGCTCGAACTCAGTCCCACGGCGTCGTTCGAAGCGGGCCAGGCGGCCCCGCGCGTGCGGCTCAGTGCACTGCTGGGACGCATGTCGGGAATCAAGCAGTCGCTGCTGGCGCTGGCCGCCATGGCGCTGGCGATCGAAGTGCTGGCCGTGGTCAGCCCGTTCTTCATGCAGTGGGTGGTCGACGAAGCGCTGGTCAGCGCCGACCGCGACCTGCTGCTCACGCTCGCGCTGGGGTTTGCGTTCCTGCTGATGATCCGGGTGGCGCTGACGGCCGCGCGCGGCGCCACCCTGATCGCCATCTCCAGCACCATCAAGGTGGCCGGGCGCGCCAGCCTGTTCGGCCATCTGGTCGGCCTGCCGGCGGTCTACTTTGAAAGCCGCCACCTGGGCGACATCATGTCGCGCTTCGGCTCCCAGGAAGTGATCCTGCAAGCGATCACCACCGACATGGTCGAAATCCTGCTCGACGGCCTGATGGCGGCCATCACCCTGTGCGTGATGCTGTTTTACGCGCCCGAACTGGCGGCGCTGGTCGTCGGCGGCAGCGTGCTGTATGCGCTGCTGCGCGCGGCGTCCTACACGGCGCTGCGCAACGCGTCGGTCGAAGCGATCGTGTGGGGCGCGAAGCGCGACAGCCATTTCCTCGAAACGCTGCGCGGCATGCGCACCATCAAACTGTTCAACGCCCAGGCATCGCGCCAGGCGCACTGGCTCAACCTGCTGGTGGAAACCGTCAACCGCCAGGTGACGACGCAAAAAATGGGACTGATGTTCAGCACCGTGAATGCGCTGTTGATCGGCGTCATTGCGATCCTGGTGGTGTGGCTGGGGGCCGGGCGGGTGCTCGATAACACCTTCTCGGTCGGGATGCTGCTCGCCTTTATCAGCTACAAGGACCAGTTCATGGGGCGCGTGAGCGCCTTGATCAACAAGACGCTCGACCTGTTCATGCTGCGCCTGCACGCCGAGCGCCTGGCCGATATCGCCCTGACGCCGCCGGAGGTGTGCCATTTGGCGCTCGCCGCGGACGCGCGGCACGCGCCGATGGCGCTGCGCCTGCGCGAGCTGCGCTTTCGCTACGGCGCCAGCGACCCGTGGGTGCTCGACGGGATCGACCTGCGCATCGAGGCCGGCGAATCGGTGGCCATCGTCGGTCCTTCCGGGTGCGGCAAGACCACCTTGCTGCGCTTGCTGGCCAGTTTGCTCGAACCGGTTTCGGGCGAGATCGAGGTCGACGGGCGCGTGCTGAACCGGGGCGGCCTTGGCGAATACCGCGCGCAGATCGGCGTGGTGCTGCAGGACGACCAGCTGTTCGCCGGCTCGATTGCCGACAACATCAGCTTCTTTGCCGACGCGCCGTCGATGGAGCGCATCCGCGCATGCGCCCGCCGCGCGGCGGTGGAAGAGGATGTTAACGCGATGCCGATGGGTTTCCATACGCTGATCGGCGACATGGGCACGGTGCTGTCGGGCGGGCAGAAACAGCGCATCCTGATTGCGCGCGCGCTGTACCGCGAGCCGGTCCTGCTGCTGCTCGACGAAGCCACCAGCCACCTGGACGTGAAGCGCGAGCAGGCCGTCAACGCCGCCATCCGTGCCTTGCCGATGACCCGCATCATCGTGGCGCACCGGCGCGAAACCATCCTTTCGGCCGAACGCATCATCGTGCTTGAGGAAGGCAAAGTCGCCTGCGACCTGCGCGGGGAGGAGGGCAGGGCCGCCTATCTGGCGCGCATAGCGCCCGATGGCGCATGAAAAAGGCGCCAGCCGGGGGAGCCGGGCTGGCGCTTGGTCAAGCTTGACTACACGTTAATCGCGGCGTGGATTGTCGGGACGGCTGTCGCGGCGGTTCGGTACGCCGTCGCCATCGCGGTCACGGTCGACGCGGTTCGGGACACCGTCGTTATCGCGGTCGCGGTCATAGGCATCGGGCACGCCATCACGGTCGCGGTCGCGGTGTTCCATGCGATCGGGCACGCCGTCGCGATTGCGGTCGCGGCCTTCCAGGCGGTCCGGGATGCCATCGCGGTCACGGTCGCGGCCTTCGAGGCGGTCGGGAATGCCATCACGGTCGCGGTCGCGGCCTTCGCCATGCCGGCTCCAGCGGGCCGGTTCCAGGTACCAGCTGCCATCGCGCTGGACCCAGGTCGGCTGCGAATACATATAACCGGCACGTTCGCGCACCCACTCGCCGCCGACCCATGCATGGCGGTTGCCGCGCCATTCCCAGTGTCCGGGAACCCACATATGGCCGGCGCGGGGGCGCGGCACGCGTTCGTGGCGTGGCGCCGGCGGGGCGACCTGCACCACGGTGTACTCGCGCTGCGACACCTGCTGCCAGCCGCCGCGGTTCAGGCGATAGCTGTCGTTATCGCGGATCCATTCGCTGCGCTGGTAAGTGTAGCCGTCGCGCGCGCTCTCCCAGCGGCCGGCAGTCCAGACGTGGCGGTTGTTTTCCCAGTTCCAGAAGCCTGGCGCCCACACATAGCCGCGGCGTGGCGCCGGCACGCTCTCGAAGCGCGGTGCGGGTGGAGCGGTATTGATGATGACACGGAAATCCGTTTGAGCGACCGACGGCAGAGGCATGAAACCGGCGGCGCCAAGGGTGATCAGTGCTGCAAAGGTCAGGGTGCGCTTCATTTCTACTTCTCCTTGTGAAATCCTATGAATTGAATATAGCAAGCGAGGTGGCGCTTCAGGAACTTTGATTCACCTGCTTACAAATGAAACACAATCAGGGCAACACGTAAGTTCCGTAACGTCGGGCGGCAATCTTGCGCAGTTGGCAACGTTTCGTGGTTTTGCCGCGCCCCCCGCTAGTGCTGGGCAGGCCACGCGCGCGGCGTGCCACGTGATTTGCGGAGAAGTGATGAGAGGCTGGCTCGATACGGTTGTGCAGACGTGGTCACGGCGCTGGACGGCAGCGCGGCGGGCCCGCCACTTGCGCCAGGGTTCGCGCGTGCTTTCGTCACCACGGACGTGGGCGCCGGCCTGCGCGCACTGGATCGGCGCCGCCGGGGGTGTCGCCGCTGGCGCGGGCGCGCTGCTGATCGCCGTCCACGCCCGTCATCTGGGCGCGTCGTCCGACCCCGGCGCCGCCGTCCTGCACGGCGCCGGCTTGCCGGTGTCGGTCGACGCCTTGCAGCCGGCCGCGCCCGGGGCGCAGTTCAGCGTGCCGCACAAGCCCGGCATCGGCGTGGCCATCCATGGCGGCGCGACCTTGCTGATCGCATCAGGGCTGCGCAGCGCGCCGCCGGTGCGCATCGATCTGTGCACACAGATGCTCGACAGCGGCAACGCGCGCCTGCTCCCGCTGCGCATCGGTTATCGCTTCGCCGACGTGGCGCGCTGGGTCGCGCGCAATGACGCGTCGGCCAATCCGGTCACGCTGCGTAACATCGCCCTGGCTGGCCCCGACGTGGCGGGTATGCCACAAGTCCAGCTGAGCGGCGTGGCGCTGCCCGATTTCGCCGACGTGCGCGGTTCGGCATTGCGGCTCGACTGGGCCGGGGCCGAAGCGGGGGCGCACTGGCTGGGCGAGTCCAGCGGCGCCGTACGCGGCGCGCGCGGATCGGTGGCGCTGCACCGCGAGGGCTGGCTGGTATGGAACGATGCCGCCTTGCGCTTCCAGCGCCGCGCCAGCGAGCGCTGCCCGCAGGCGGGCGAGCTGCTGGTCCAGCTGTTTCGCAGCGGCGCCGCGACGCCCGCCGCAAAGGCGCTGGTGGTGGCATTTCCGGTTCACGGTCCGGTCTTGTCGGCATGGCTGTCGCCCGGACGCTATCAGGTGCCGGCAGTGCCGCGCGCCAGCCTGGAAGACCAGGCGCTGTTCCTGGCTTTGCAGCAGCATGGCCTGGTGCGCCTTGGCGCCAGCGGCCTGGCTGAACTGGCGCCGCGCGACCTGGCGGCGTGGCAGGCGTCCGGCGACGGCGCGCGCGCCGCGCAACTGGCCGGCTGGCCCGGAGCGCGCCTCGATGCGCAGTCCCTGAAGCTGCTCAAGCGCCTGTACCGCATGGCCGATGGCGACTACGTGCGCGCGCAGGTCCAGGTGTTCAACAGCGAACGGCGCCTGCTGGCATGGCGCCTCAAGCCGCAGCAGGGCGGCGAATGGCAGGCCAGCGTCGCTGCGGCGCCGGCGTCCACCACGGCGTCGATGCCGCCCGCCGCCGCGCGCCTGTTCGCCGATGTGCCGCAAGGCTGGGCGCCGTGGAGCCGCGTCAAGGCCTGGCCGGATGCCGCCGCCGGCGCACCCGCGCGCCTGACCCTGGCCCTGCCGCGCGCGGCGCAAGCGGGCCAGGCGATCGAGCTGATGCTGGTCGGACGCCTGGTCTCGCTCGACGGCGCGCAGCTGCGCGGCCAGCCGCGCGACGCTTGCAGCGGGCGCGATTGCCCGTCGCCGGCATCGGTCCAGTCGCTGGTGCTGGACCTGCAAGCGGGCGTGCGCAGCGTCACTCTCACGGCCGCGCCCCTGCGCATGGCGGGGCTGGCGGGCGACCAGCAATACCGCCATCTGCGCATGGCCGGCGGCCAGCTCGCATGGCAGCCGCTGGCCGCCAACAGCGTCACCGCGCGCGCCGCGCCGCGCACGGGCGTGACGCTGGCCGACCGCCATGGCACGGTGGTGTGGAGCGGCGGCGAGCCGACCCGCGCGGCACTCGATGCCGGCCTGGCGCCCCTGCTGGGCATCCGCGCGGCCCACGCCAACAGCGTGGCCGGCATGCTGGCCCGTGTGCCGGCGCCGGACGGCGTGTCGCACAGCGCGCGCCTGACGCTCGACCTGGCCCTGCAAACGGCCAGCCAGCAGGCGCTCGACTGCATCGGCCTGCGGCGCGGCCACTGGAACGGCAGCACGTGCAGCGGCGCGCAAGCCGTGGTGGCGGGCCGCCAGGCGGGCCTGGTCATCCTCGACACCGCCACCGGCGACGTGCTGGCGGCGGCCGGCGCCGGCAGCGGCGCCGTTACCCCGGCCAACTGGAACGAGGTACGCGATTTCGACCGCGCCAATCCGGCCCGCAGTCCCTTGCGCCTGCCGGCGTTCCAGCATGATGGCGGCGCCCACCGCAGTCCCGGCTCGACCTTCAAGGTGATCAGCGCGCTGGGCCTGGAACTGGCGGCCAGACGCGATCCGCAGCTCGAAGCGCTGCTGGCCGGCTTGCCGCTGCCGGCGATTAACCGCATGGCGCAGTCGAAAGGCTTCGCTTTCCAGACCAACGCGGCCAGCTATCCGCTCGACACCAGGCTGGCCCACATCACCAATTACAAGGACCAGCATCTCGACAAGCGCGCCCAGGATGGCCGCCTGGGGCTGTCGCAGGCGCTGACCTACAGCCTCAATACCTGGTTTGCCTGGTCCGCTGAACTGAGCGACCGCAGCTTGTTTGGCCGCCCTGATGGCGGCGCGCCGGACCTCCAGGCACTCGACGGCGGCGCCCTGGACAGCGTGCGCCCCATCGTGGCGATGGCGCACCGCCTCGGCTTCGAGCAGGCCGCGCGCCTCGATGGCGGCTTGCTGCCCTCCGATTTTGCGTGGTCGGCCTGGGATGCCTTGCAGGCCAGTCCCGCCCACATCGACCCGATTCACACCCGTCACGAGCTGCGCCAGATGGCGATTGGCCTGCGCATGCAGGTCACGCCGCTGCAAATGGCGCTGGTGGCCGGGGCAGTGGGCGAGGGCAGGGTGATCGCGCCACGCCTGCTGCTCTCGCTCGACGGGCGCGAGGCGCTTGCGGGCGAGCGGCCGGCGCTGGGCGTGCGCCTGGACCGGGTACGGGCCGGGATGAAGGGCGTGGTCGACAGCGGCACGGCGGCCGGTGCCTTTCGCGGAGCGGGGCTGGACGCGGTGCGGCGTGGCCTGTCCGGCAAGACCGGCACCTCGCCATCGGTGGCCGATGGGCGCGACCTGGCCACGGTGTGGTTCACCGGCTGGCTGGAACCGGGCAGCCTGCCGGGCCAGACCCGGCGCCTGGCGGTGGCGGCTTTTGTCAGCCATTCCGACGCGACCGGCGGCGAGCACGCGGCGCCCATCGTGGCGGCGGTGCTGGGGGCGATGGCGGCCCGGAATCCGGAACAGAAGGGTAAACAGGGGTTTCAAGCGCGCCTTGCCGATTCCCGGTCTATGGCATCATTTTGATGCTGACACAACGATGGGGATGGTATGCGCTTGCCGGGAACCCGGTATCAGGAACAGGGCTGGGAACAGGTGCGCAAGCTGCTTGGGCACTGTTCCTTGCAGGCGTTCGCCGCCAGTTCGCCCGCGCGCCTGCTGGACGCGCCCGACACGCTGTCCGAATACGTGGACCTGACGGCGCAGGCGCTGCGCGCGTGCGCCCGTTCGGCGCGCGCCGAGGCTCCCGCCAACAGCTATGGCGACAGCGTGCTGGAACTGTCACTGAGCCTGCTGTACGAGTTGCAGGCGCGTCCCGCCGACTGGGCCGCGCTGTGCGCCGCCGTGGCCAACGAACACCGGAAAATCGGCGCGTTCTGGGCCACGCCGGGCGGCGACGCCATCCTGCGCAAGAAGGTCAACGATATGTACGCGGGCGTGCGCGACAAGGTCGATTCGGATAATTTCCAGGCCGCGTGCGGCCGCAGTTGTAGTCCCAACAAGATGTATGCGTACCGCATGCTCGATACGGCGTACAGCGACATCGCGCGCATCTTCGGTGCCTGGCGCGAGCACGCGCAGCAGGTGGCGGCCATCCTGGGGCGAGAGGTGGCGGCCATGCCGATCGAGGTGCGCCAGATGCGTTCCATCGGCGCCTGCAAGGCGGAGTGGGTGCTGCGCTGGAGCGAGTCGCTGGTGCGCTTCGGCGGCGGCGCCGGGCCCCTGCATACCAAATCCAAACGCTTCGCCAACCTGAAAGACAACGTCGCAAAGATCGCCGAGATGCTCGCCGAAATCGGCGACTACGAAGAATTGTCGTCCAACCGCGATTGCGACTGGCTGCACGACGCCGGAGAAGCGGCCAACTGGCTCGAAGATTTATGGCGCGTCGCCGACGCCGCCGTCGAGGGGGAAGACAGCCGCATCCTGCCGGCGCCGGAGAGCGAGGACGATGACCCGCCCCCCGATCCCGCCCCGCCGGAGGCGCCCGAACCGGCACCGTACGACAGTGCCATTGCCGCCAGCCTTTCCCTGCCCCCCCGCTTCATGGAACTGGCGTGGGCGGCGCAGGACCACGGCAGCTGGGGCGCGCGCGTACTTGCGGCATATTCGCTGCCGGTGCGGCTGGCGGTGTACCTGAACATGCTGGGCGGGCTCGATGACAGCTATCCCGGCGAATGGCTGGACCCGGCCACCGGCGAGCTGCCGACCATGCAGCAACTGGCGCTGCTGGACCAGATATCGCTGCCGACCCTGCGCAAGCGCCGCGATTGCGCCATCGCCAGCCTGCTGGAGGCAGTTCCATGAAGGAGAATGATGTGAAAACGAACCAGGAAACCGACCGCAAACTGATCGAGCGCGTGCTGCTGTCGCGCCGCGTGGAAGGCGACCGCCTGATGCTGGCCGATGCCGTGCTGCTCGCCGCGATCGAGGGCAATCATCCCTTGAACGGTGCCGAACTGGCCGCCTTGCGCGGCTCGCCCCTGACGCTGCGCCGCTTCCGCCAGTTGGCCTTGGAGCGCCGCGCAAGCGCACGCGCGGCCAATGACGATGCCTGGAGCGGCAGCGCCGGCATGCTGCGCGCCGCCGCCGATGGCGCCGATCTGGCCCGCCTGCTGACCGACGACGGCTACTGGACGCTGCATTTCGTGATGCACGAAGACGGATGGCGCCTGATCCTGTCTCTCGACGCGGCCGCGCCATTCGCCGCGCGCCTGCTGCGCGAGCAGCCGATGCTGCGCGTGCTCGACGGCGGCGCCGCGATCCTGCTGCAAGGCCGGCTCGATGCCGACGGCGAGGTCGAATGCGGCTGGCCCTTCGACGGCGCGCCGGCACCGCATTTCCAGCGGTTCGGCGCGCGCTTCGCGGTCGAACCGGTGCCCGCGTGAGGAATGCGATGATCGGTCTGTTCAAGCGCCAGGCCAAAGCCGCGCCGTCCGATACGTCGGCGCTGGGCACGGCCACGCTGGCGCTGCGCATGGGTCCCGGCGGCACGGTGCCGAAGGGCTGCATCGGCGTGGTGGCCGACAAGGGCGGGCATACCCGCCGCGTTGCGGAAAACACCTGCATCGTCCTGGCCGACATTGAAAACGCATTCTGCTTTCATCCCGGCCCGTACGGCGTCGACCTGCTGCCGTTCGCGGCGGCGCCGGAACTGGGGCTGCACCTGTCGTTCGCGGTCGATGGTCCCGATCCACGCGTGGCGCAGCAGCGCTTCGACCTGTACCTGGCCAGCGAAGCGGGCGATGTGGTCGGACTGGACGGCTTTTCCGCCGCCATCGAGGCCGCGCTCCAGCAGGAGCTGGCGCTGGGCCACCTGGCGCTGCCGCCATGCACCACGCTGGACGAGTGGAATGCCTTTCGCGGCGGCTTCAACCAACTGTTATATACCCGCTTCGGCATCAGTGTCGACGATTGCATGCCGGTTGATCTGGGCGAGCGCGTCGACTACGCCGCGCAGCTGCTGGCGCGCGCGGTGGGCGTGCCGGAAGTGCCGGCGCCGCAGCCGGTGCCAATGACCGCCGCCGCGCCGTTCGATGCCCATGCCAGCGATGCCAAGGCGCTGCGCCGCCTGTTCCTGGAACTACCCTGCGTGATGCATGGCTTGCGCATGGCGGTGCTGCCACCCGGCCAGGCGCTGTTCCGGCAGCACATGGCGCTGCTGCAAAGGCTCGACAGCGTGAGCCTGTCGGTCAATACCATGCCGGCTTTGGCCCTGTCCGCGCCGCGCGAAGCGCTGGCGGCCGAGCGCCAGCTCGCCCGCACGCGCCACAGCCTGCGCGCCAGTGCGGCGCTCGATGATGCCTGGGCCTTGCTGGCGCGCCTGGGGCTGGCGGCGGATGCCGATCTGGCGCCGCTGTTCGATGATGCCGACCGCATCATCGCCAACCTGGAACACGCATGCGCGGGGCGCCGCGTGGCGCTACTTGAAAGCGAGCCGGCATGAGCATCACGACCGAAAAGCGCCACAGCGCCGAATGCCGCAGCGTGCTGGCCGGTGGCGCGCTGCTCACCGTCAGCGCCACCTTGCGCCCGCGCGCCGGCCGCGCCGACGTCAAATGCAGCGGCGCCGGCGACGCCGCCCTGGCCGAACGCATGCAGCAGGTGGTGCGCCTGGCGCGCCTGACCGAAGGCTGCTTCGACAGCCGCGACCAGGTCGTCATCAGCATCGACCGCGCCCCCGGGCGCCATGAACGCGACTGGGAACTGGCGGTGGTGCTGGCCGACCGCATGGTGCGCGGGGTGTGGCAGGCCACCGGTCCGGTGCTGGCCAACGGCTGGTCGGAGCAGTGGCAGCTGGGACGCATCGGCGGCCATGACGTGGCCAACGCCCCCGCGCACGCGCTGCTGGGCGGGCCGCAGGGGTTGGGTTGGCTGGGCGCCCTGACCGGGCAGTCCGACAGCGCCGCCAGCGTGGCCTCGGCGCGCGCCTGGTTTCCGCTGCACAGCGGCGGCATCAACGACAGCTTGTGCTGGGTCGAGGTGAATGTGTATCCGCTGGCCGAAGCGGGTGTTGACGAGGAAGAGACGATCAGCGCCCCCGGGCTCGATCCGGTCCAGCTGCTGGCGGTGCGCCAGGCGCTGGCCGGGGCGCGCCATTTCGACGGCCGTGCGCTGGGGCGCTGGCGCACGGTGGTGCGCTTCGGCCAGGCGCGCTTCCAGGGCACTTCGTTCGAGCTGGCGCTGGTGATGGCCGACCGCATGGCGCGCGGACGCGAATTCCTGGCGCGCGGGCGGGTCATCGCGAGCGGCTGCTCGGGCGCCTGGCATGCGGGACGGGTCGATGCGGTCGAAGGCTGCGTGCCGAAATGCGCGCTGATGTTGCAGCAGGCCGTCGCCGGCGACCGGATTTTGCTGCCCAAGGCATGGGAAGGCGCGCTGGCCCCGGATTTCCTCGATGCCGTGCGCGCGCGGGGCGCCAGCGTGGCGCTGGTCGAGCGGATCGGGATTATCTGAACACGCGTTTAGCCCAGCGGCGTGCGCGACGGTCGTGCGCCCCGTCCCCTGCTAAAATCGGGCAGGCTGGGTGGGTTTGGTGAAAAGTAGTGCAAGTTGAACAACCAGGAGTCGATATGTTCCAGATGTTTGGTTTTGGCGGTGTGGCCTGTCCGCGTTGCGAGCATCAGAATGCCGGCGATTCCGGCTATTGCGCCAGGTGCGCTCTGACCTTGGGCGCGCCGCGCAACGAGCCGGTGTTCCGCGAGAACCGCTGGATTCCCGGCCCCGACGACCTGGCCGTGTTTTTCGGCGTCGAAAAGCTTTCCGGCCTGTTTGTAAAGACCTTGCGGGTGCCTGCCACCACGCGCGCCTACATCCTCCAGGCGGGCAAGGCGACCGAGGTGCCGCAGGGCGAGTACGAGATCGAGGGCTTTTTCACGCGCCTCAATCACCTGCTGCGCAACCAGCACGCCGAAATCCTCATCACGCGCACCGCCGCCATGCCGGTTGAATTCTCGTTCGACGATTTGCTGACCGCCGAACAGCTGGCCATCGGGGCGCGTTTCACGGTCAGCATCAGGATCGAACAGGTCAGCGCCTTTGCCCAGCACTTCATGACCATGCCGGGCGCGGTTACCTCAAGCCAGTTGCGCGAGCTGCTGGCGCCCTCGGTGCGCCAGCTGGCGGCCGAATTCATCGCCGGCCAGTCGATCCGCGACATGTCTGGCAACCGCGACCTGCGGCCCCAGCTCGACGAGCGCCTGCAAGGTTCGCTCAAGCTGCGCCTGGCCCAGTACGGGCTGGCGGTGGCGCAGGTCGACACGCTGGCGCTGCGCCACGATAAATTCGACGCCCACCAGGCGCGCATCGGCACCTTGTGGCTGGTAGCCGACGAGCGTCACGTGAAACTCGAGCACGCGAAACAGCTCGACCAGTTGTACAACGACGAGCAATGGCAGCGCCTGCGGGTCGAAGAACAGGAAAACCGCCTGCGCTACCGGCGCCAGGAACTGCGCCAGGACGACAGCATCGAAAAAGCCGAGCTGACCTTGCAGAACGCCGAGCGCCTGCAAGCGCTGCGCGCGCGCGAGATCGACCTGTATGGACGCATCGTCGACTCCAGGAGCCGCAAGCAGGCGCTGGAACGGGGCGCGGGTGACATCGTGAATGAACTCGAACACGAACTGGCCAAGAAGGGGGCGGCGCGCGAGGACGAATCGACCGAGTGGGCGCACCTGCGCCACCTGGCGCAGCTTCGCATGCGCACCGAACTCGAAGTGGCGCAGCAGGGCGCGCTGGAGATGCGCCAGCTCGCGCAGCAGCGCTTTTCGCACCAGTTGCTGCAGCAGCAGATCCAGAACAAGATCGCGCAGGCGCTGGGGATCGAGGATGAATCGCGCAAACGCGCCGAGCTGGCGCGCCTGCACCAGGCGCAGCAAGCAGCCAACGAGCGCGAGATGGCGATGGAAGCGGAGCAGCACAAGGCCCGCTGGCAGTCGCTGGCGCTGGCCAATGCGGCCCACAAGCGCGAGGCCGAGCGCATCGCGGAATGGGAAGACCAACTGGCGCTGGACCGCAAGCGCGACCTGCTGCGCGCCGACATGCTCAAGGAGACGGGCGCCAAGGCGGACGCCGAGCAGATCAACCAGAAGATCGAGACCCTGCGCCGTGGCGGGGCGCAGCAGGACTCCATCGCCCAGCACGAAAAGCTGCTGCGCACGATCGAGGCTGACGGACGCCATGCGCGCCAGTCGCAGCAGATCGAACTGGAAGCGCAAGAGCGGCGCCACGCGCTGCGCCAGCAGGAACAGGAGGCGGCCTGGCAGCAGGAACTCAAGCGCCTTGGCCACGAGCGCGAAACGCAGTTCGCGCAGCAGGCGCACGAAGCGGAGCTGGCGCGCATCGAGATTTCGCGCGTGTCGACCATCGGTAGCCTGACTGACACCGGCAAGGTGGCGCTGGCGGCCGGCCCGAACGCGCAAGCGCTGGCCGACGTGATGAAAACCCAGGTCCACGCCAGCATGACGCCGCACCAATTGGCGGCGCTGGCGTCGGTGGTGGCGGCGACCTACAGCGTGACGCCGGCGGAAGCGGCGCGCGGCGCGCAGGAACGGGTCGACCGCGAACGCGCGCTGCGCGACGCCGAAGTGGACAAGGACCGGCGCCACCAGCTCGACTTGCTGGGGATGCAGAACGATGTGAACAAGGCGGCGCTGGCCTCGCAGTCGGCGCTCGGCACCGGCGTGGCGCAGGGCGGCGCGCAGGTACGCTATGATCAGGCCCCGCGCCCCGTGGTGCGCATGTGTCCCAACGGGCACCGGGCCGGTCCAAACGATAAATTCTGCGCCGAGTGCGGCGCGGCGATCCAAGCTTGACAGGACAGATGCAAACGGCAAGAGACAAGATTCGCGAACTGCGCAGCCTGCACGAAGATGGCCTGTTAAGCCAGCAGGAGTTCGACAGCCGCAAGAATGCCATCCTGGACGCGGAATACGCCCCGCCCGGCGGCAGCGGCACGCCCATGGCGCCGCCGGCGATTCACATCCGCCAGGGCACCGAGATCGGGCTGATGGCGGGCCAGGAGATCGGCCCGCAAAACCGCCGCTACCGGCTGGAACAGCTGATCGCGCAGGGCGGCATGGGCCAGGTGTGGCAGGCGACCGACCTGGCGACCCACGCCGAACTCGGTCACAGCGCGATGGTCGCGCTCAAGATCCTGCCGCCGCAGCTGACCCAGAGCGCCACCCACGCCAAGCTGCTGATCGAAGAAGCGACGCAGGCGCGCCGCCTGGCGCACGAACACATCGTGCGGGTCTACGAGTGGGCGCAGGACCCGGCCACGTCGAGCTACTTCATCATCATGGAATGCCTCGAAGGCGAGGACCTCGACAGCCTGCTGGCGCGCGAAGGCACCCTGAGCCTGGCGCGCGTGCAGGAGTTGCTGGCGCCGATTGCGGAGGCCTTGCAGTACGCGTGGCAGAAGCACAAGCTGGTTCACCGCGACATCAAGCCGGGCAATGTATTCGTCACCAAAAAGGGCGAGGTCAAGCTGCTCGACTTCGGCATCGCCGCGCGTGCGCGCAGCAGCGCAAGCAGCATCGGCCTGGAGGCGCCCGGCAACTCGGGTACGGCCGGCTATCGCGCGCCGGAGGCTGGCACCCTGCAACGCCAGCCGAGCCGCGCGCTCGACGTGTATGCGGTGGCGGTGATGATCTACCAGATGGTGGAAGGGCACATGCCGTTCGACGGGCCGCGCAGCGCCAGTCACGAGCCGCCGCGTCCCGAGGCGCTGTCGGCGCGCGAGTGGGATGCGTTGCGCAGTGGCTTTGCCTTCGATCCGGACCAGCGGCCGGCCACGGTGCCGGACCTGCTGGCCTCCTTGCGTGGGGCGGTGGGGCCGTCGCCGCAGGAACTGGCGGTGCAGCAGGCCGCGCAGCACGCGCAGGAGCAGGCCGCGCAGCACGCGCAGGAGCAGGCGGCGCAAGCGGCGCAGCAGGCGGCGTTGCGCGCGCACGATGAACAGCGCGCGCGGCAGCTCGCGGTGCAGCGCAAGGCGGAGGCGGAAGCCCTCCTGCTCAAGGAAAAGCAGCGCAAGGAGCAGGAGGCGATCGAGCGCGCGGAAGCCGATGCGGCCAAGCGCGAACGCAAGGAAGCGCTGCGCCAGCAGTTGCGCGAGCGGCGCGAGGCCGACTTCGAGAAGGAGCGCAAGGCGCGCGAGGAACAGCAGCGCAAGGCCATGCAGGCCAAGGCCGTGGCGGCGTATCGCGCCGAGCAGCAGCGTGCACGCGAAGAGATGGCCGAACGCAGCGCTGCCGAGCGCGGCCCGACCGAACGCGGCCCGACCGAACGCGGCCCGACCGAACAGACAGCTGAAGTCCCGCTCCAACTGCCGGAAGCAGGCGGCCCAGTGCCCGACAACGAAGGGGTTCTGCGGGACCGCTTTCTGGACGGGACGGGCAAGGGGCCGGAGCTGGTATTGCTGCCGACCGGGCGCTTCCAGATGGGGTCACCGGAGCATGAGCGGAAAGTCGCGATGCGGGCCGGTTCGCAGCAATCGTGGGTGGAGCGCGAAACGCCGCAGCACTGGGTCGGCATCGTGCATCCGCTGGCAATGGGGCGCTATCCCGTCACGGTGGGCGAGTGGCGCCAGTTCGTGCGCGCCACCGGCTGGCAACCGCATGGCGAGGTTAATTGGGCCGACCCGGGGTTTGCCCAAACCGACGATCATCCGGTGGTGGGCGTGACCTGGCACGACGCGCAGAAGTATGTGCGCTGGCTGAGCGGGAAGACCGGACAGACCTACCGCCTGCCGAGCGAAGCGGAATGGGAGTATGCCTGCCGCGCCGGCACCAAAACCGCATTCAGCTTCGGCGACGAGATCGATACCACGCTGGCCAACTACGACGGCAACTACACCTACAACGGCAGTCCCAAGGGCGAGTACCGCCAGGGCACCACGCGCGCCGGGCTGTTTGCGCCCAATCCGTGGGGGCTGTACGACATGCACGGCAATGTGTGGGAGTGGGTGCAGGACACGGTGCACGACAATTATGAAGGCGCGCCGCACACCGGCGAGGCGTGGGAGCAGGGCGGGGACCAGAGCCGGCGCATCCTGCGCGGCGGCTCGTGGCTGTATAACCCGCGCTATCTGCGCGCGGCGCTGCGCAATGGATTCTCGGCGCAGCTCAGTAACGATATTGTCGGGTTTCGCGTAGCGCGCAATATCATCTCGCCCTGACAGTTTACCTTGCCACGGGTGCGCCGCCAGCCCGATACTGGTCGTTTCAATGTCCAGATGCTGTTCATCATGCGGCACTTCACCACCTTAAAGATAATGTTACCTGCTAATCCACCTCCCGATTTCCTTCCAGTTTTCGAGTTTGTTAATAAACTCTCGACCCCAATCACGCTTTATCTGGAGCTGGCGCCCCAAGAGTTCGAATTGTTACCGGGCGATGCGGTGCAGGTATTCGTTTATAAGGAGGATGATACCTTTCCGATTCATCTGGAACTTGGCGACGGCTATCTTTCAATTCATCCTTATCGGAGTTGGGGAAACTGGTACGTGTACAAAAACGGCGAGGATGTCTCTGGACCGCCTTACCGGACACCCTATACCAAGCCATTCGTTTTCACCTGACGTATGTCTGCAGCTGGCTCCCGGCGGCGTGGACGGTTCCGGCATGCGAGTTGCGCAGCGTACGTGTCATTGCGCCACCTCGCTGCCCAATCCACCCAAGTTAAGACATTTCAGCAATTTTTCTGACTCATGGCTTTGTGCGGTTTTGGGCCCGGATTTCGTGGCCTTGAAAGATTGGGCCGGTGGCGATATGTCCGGCCGGCAATCAAGTCGAGCAGTCCCCGCAGCAGCCTGGCGACCTTTCTGCCGATCTGTCCGCCAAGCAGAAAAATGGGCATTAATGGCTTGAGCGCGGTGTGGGCGTAGGCATGATTGACGCGCGTGCTCTCGGGCCGATCCGCGTCGGCATGAGCGGTCAGGGCAACGATGGCCTGCAGATTATCGCAGACGATTTTGGCGGCGACATCCTGGGCCACAGCTTGCTGGCTCAAGCCGGTGACGTGCTCCAGATTGAGCCGGTGCTTGAGCCGTTTGAACGCTTCCTCGATGCCCCAGCGCTTATGGTAGAGCTCGGCAAAGCATTCTGCCGGGTAAATTTCTTCGTCGAAGAGATTGGTCATCAGAACGCGTTGCTCGCCGCTGGGAGAGACGTTGCGGACCAATCGGACACGCTGCGGTTTGCGCGGACATTCGTAGTCGAGCGCGTCCGGCTTGTTCGGCGCAGGCAGCGTGACGACCTGCTCAAGCGCCTTCGAGTGCATAAACGTGCGCACGCAGGTGAAGCCGCTTGCATTGTCGACGCGCATGCAGAACTTGATGGCGCGGTGGTTCAGCACTGCGACCAGCCAGCGGCAAGGGTAGCCGCGATCGAGCAGTAACAGGTCGTCCGGGGAAAGTAGGTCCAGGTGTTCGAGCAGGAACTGGCGTTCGCCGCATTCATGGACGTTGTGCAGGGCGGCGGCGAGCATCAGGTCAGGCCCCGGCAAGAACAGGCCGAACAGGATTTGATCGGCCAGAGCGGCCCGCTTCACATGGCTGGCCCGCAGCCCGAACGCACCGTCGAGGCGTCGGCGGCGACCAGGCGCAACCCGCGCCAGCGCGGCACAAAACCGTCCGTTTCGGCGCGCTTGATGAGCCAGTCGTTGAGACCCGGAATGGCAGTCAGGGATAGTTTGGCGCGCGCCTGGGCGAAAGCCTGCTCGGACACCTCGTGAACGAGCTGGGCTTGTTGGCGCAGATGGGCGAAGAAGGTGTCCAATTCGGCTTGGATACTCATCCGCATGCCCGTCAGCATGATGGCAACCAGCGTCCCCAAGGGAAGCTTGCGACAGCGCGAGAACGCCATTGGATGGCCGGCGTGGAGCGCTTCCTGCAAAAATTCTGTTGAGCATAGTCGGGCAGCGAAATCTTGAAACAGCATGGACAGAACGGACATGGCAGACAGTGGAAATAAAAATTCACACTGACGACCGCGCTTTTAATTTGGTGTCAAGTACGGACTTGGTAATATTGAAAATAAATTACATAAATGCACACAATTCTCTTAACTTGGGTGGATTGCCTCGCTGCCCCATCCGTCTATTCGATCCGGCATGGACATCATTCTGTAGAATGAGGTCTTGAGCGCACAGGGCATGTGGCGCGGCTTTGGAAAATCGACAGTCAGGAGATGCGATGGGTATTGGGGTTAGGCTTTTCTTCGTGACGGATTGGCCGTATTTATCCCTGCCAAGATCAGGCGACGAAGTCATGGACATCATTGACGACGCTACGACGTATTTTTTCGAGGCCGAATGCGGTATTCCATTGAGCGTGAGTAAACCGCATTGGTGCCAACGTCTGGAAGAGGAGTGCCGTCATTTAAGTAATTGGAAGGCTGCTTATCGGGCAGGCGATTATTATGAGGAGGCGATCCGCCCCCTGATGACGAACGATGGGGAACGGGCCTGCGCCGACCGCGTTTTTGAAGAATTTTTTTGGGCAGGGGTCGAAGGCGAGGCGAACTCTCATCACGATTTGGTCGATGCGCCGAGATTTACCGGATACTGCGGTCTTTTGTTGTTTGCATTCGCCCCTGAAAGTGTTGATCCATTTCTCGATTCCCTGTCGGCGCTGATCTCCCGATTCGAGAAGATGAACCTGCGATCTATCGCACCGGCATCCATGTATAACAACTGGTATCCGTCGCCGGACGAATGGATATCCTATCTGAAGGAATGGATGGAGCCGTTCGCAGCCGCCAGCAAGATGAAGGCAGGGCTGATTGCTCAATCCTGCTGAATCCGATTCTGTGAATGGTGGCCTTCCCCCCATTCCGTGGGATGCGCAATGCCGTGAAAGGGTGTAAATTCCGCCAACACCCGCCCTCATCAAGAAGGAACATCATGTCCATTACCGTCAAGCGCGATCTGTCGCAACCGATGCGCCATATCGTCCACGTGCGCAACCACCTGATCCCGGCCGATGGCTCGGTCGAGGAAGGCGGCGCCGATGCCGGCCCCTCGCCGCATGACCTGTACGATGCCGCCCTGGGCGCTTGCAAGGCCCTCACCGTGGTCTGGTACGCGAAGCGCAAGGGCATTCCGGTCGAGGACATCGAAGTGACCATCGAGCGCGATGCCAGCGACGAGCGCAAGGGTGTGTACCGCCTCTCGGCCGCGCTGCAATTCGGCGGCGACCTGTCCGAGGCCCAGCGCGCCGACCTGCTTTCCGCCGCCGAGAAATGCCCGATTCAAAAGCTGATGACCGGCGTGACCACCGAAATCACCACCACCCTGGTGCAGCCATGAGCATCGCCTATTTTTTCAAGCCGCACGAAAAGGATATCGGCGGCGGCTTTCGCGTGCGCCGCGTGCTGCCGGCCGCGGCCAAGCAGGCGGTCGGGCCGTTCATCTTCTTCGACCACTTCGGTCCCCTCGACGCGCCGGCCGAGGCCAATCACGATGTGCGTCCGCATCCGCACATCGGCCTGGCCACGGTGACGTATCTGTACGAAGGCGCGATCGAGCACCGCGACAGCGTCGGTTCGGTGCAGCGCATCGAACCGGGGGCGATCAACTGGATGACGGCCGGCAGCGGCATTGTCCATTCCGAACGCACCCCGCCTGACCTGGCCGGCAAGCCGCACCGCTCGCACGGCCTGCAACTGTGGGCCGCGCTGCCGCGCGCGCACGAGGAAGACGCGCCCAGCTTCGCGCACACAGCGGCGAGCGACATCCCGCTGGCGCAGCTCGACGGCGCGCTGGTGCGGGTGCTGATCGGCAGCGCCTTCGGCCAGACCTCGCCGGTGGCGACCTTCAGCGAAACGCTGTACCTCGACATCGCGCTCGACGCCGGCCGCAGCATCGAACTCGATGACTTGCCGCCCGAAGCGGCGATCTATCCGGTAGCGGGCGAGATCGCGATCGACGGCGATCTGCTGGCGCCGCACACGATGGCGTATCTCGACGCCGGCAGCGGCGCCAGCGTGTACACCAGCGCCGGCGCGCAGTTCGTGGTCATCGGCGGCGCGCCGCTGGACGGCCAGCGCACCATGTACTGGAATTTCGTGTCATCGAGCAAGGAGCGCATCGCGCGCGCCTGCGACGATTGGGAGCAGCAGCGTTTCGACAAGGTGCCTGGCGAGACCGAGTTCATTCCCTTGCCGAAGCGCTGACAGGGAACTTTGCGGCGGGGCAGCGGTCTAAACTTTCACGTCAACAAACCGTGGAGGCGGTCATGAAGATTCCTGATGAGCTGCAAATTCCCGCTATCGTCTTTACGCTGCAGGCGGCGCTGCTGTTCGGCGTGGCGATGGTGTTCCTGGTACTTCTCCCCGGCGGCTGAGCCCGCCATGCCGGCGGCACCTGCCGCCGCCGGCTTCATGACAAGGCGGCGTCGCCAGGCCCTCGTCAAGAGCGCCCACACGCGGTGATGTTTCCGATATACAACGTTATCGCGGATTTGAGTGTTTCCTCAATACACAATATGTTGCCAATGGGACATAATACGTCCCCAGCATTCAGCAACCCATTGAGGAACTAGTATGAACCAACCACTGCGCCTGACCCTGGCGACCGCGATCCTGGCAGCGTTCAGCCTGTCGTCGCACGCCGCCGACGCGCCCACCGTCACCATCAGCGGGTTCGGCACGGCCGCCCTGACGGCCACCGATACGGATGATGTCGAATACGCGCGTTTCAATCAGGCGGCCGGCGTCGGCAAGAGCCCGCGCGCCGGTGTCGATTCCAACTTCGGCATCCAGGGCACGGCCAGGATGAATGACTGGCTGTCGTTCACCGCGCAGGGCCTGGCCCGCAAGAACGCCCGCGATTCCTATGGCGCCGAACTGAGCTGGGCATTCGCCAAGTTCAAGGTCAGCGACGAGATCTCGATCCGCGTCGGCCGCATCGGCATGCCGATCTACATGATTTCCGACTTCCGCCAGGTGGGCTACGCCAACACCATGATCCGTCCGTCGCAGGAAGTGTATGGCCAGATCTACGGCGACTCGTACGACGGCGTCGATGCCATGTATCAGCACAACTTTGGCGATACCACCGTGACCGCCCAGATCGGCGTCGGCACGATGTCGGCCAGGATTACCGACAACAACCGGATCAAGTACAAGCCGGCAACGACGGTCAATATCGTGGCTGAAAATGGCCCGTTCACCGTGCGTTTCGGCCGTGCCGACGCCAAGGTCAGCGTGGAAGACAGCGAATCGATCGACGGCCTGATCGCGACGCTGCACAAGGTGGGGATGAGCAAGGTCGCCAACGACCTGTCGGTCACCGATGTCGACGGTTCGTTCACCTCGCTCGGCTTCACCATGGATTACAAGAATATCCTGGTGCAGGGCGAATATGCCGTGCGCAAGACCGATTCGCTCACCCTGCCGGACACCAGCTCGTATTACGCGATGCTCGGTTACCGCTTCGGCAAGGTGACGCCGTATTACTACTACGGCACGGTGAAGCAGGACAGCGCACGCACGTACACCGGCTTGCCGGCCAGCGGCCCGCTGGCAGCGCTCGGCGCCGGCGTCAACGTCGCCATCAAGGCTGGCCTGCAAACGAGCAATGCGCTTGGCGTGCGCTGGGACTTCCACAAGTCCGCCGCACTGAAGGTCCAGGTCGACCGCATCAAGCCACGCGATGGCGCCGGCACCTTCCTCAGGGCCAAGCCAGGCTTCAGCGACACGGTCAACGTGTACGCCGCCGGCATCGATTTCGTATTTTAAGGAGAGCGGCATGAAGATAACTATCGGCAAGATGCTGCTTGCAGCCGGCTTGTTTGCGGCCACCGTCCCCGCCCTGGCGGACATCGTGGTCATCGTCAACCCGAAGAATCCGGCCACGCGCATGTTCAGCGAACAGGCGGCCCAGTTCTTCGTCGGTAAATCGGCCCTGTTCACGCCGGTCGAGTTCAACGAAGGCGCGGCCATCCGCACCGAGTTCTACAGCAAGGTGCTGCAGAAGGAACCGGCGCAGGTCAAGGCCATCTGGTCCAAGCTGGTGTTCACCGGCAAGGGCACGGCGCCGAAGGAATATCATTCGGCCGCCGAGGTGAAGAAGGCGGTCGCGGCGGATGTGAGCGCCATCGGCTACATCGACAAGTCGGCCGTGGACGATAGCGTGAAAGTCATCCTCACGGTGCAGTAAGCCATTGCGGCCCGGGCCCTTGCGCCCGGCTGGCAGTCACACGGCGTCACCATCGCGCCGGTCCTTGCGGCCGGCGCATCCCCTCCTTGCATCCCTCCCGTCATCATTTATTTCCTAGTGGCTCGCGATTGATTGCGGTGCGTAACACACGCAGGCGCTTGCCCAGGCCTGGAACTTTTCACTTTGGCATGTCATAAAATTACCTTTCGAGAAGAAGCTTATGTCTTAGGCTAGATTAAAGCGCATCAATGCCCGCCTGTGTTCCTTCGATACAACGCTTTCGTGAAATTGAACGCGTGCGCGGTACACAAATAGTTACTCGTGGCCCACACTGAAGCCTCAGTACGAGTGAACCATTGAGGAGAAAGTATGAATCAACCATTGCGTCTTGCCCTGGTCTCTGCAATCCTGGCAGCCTTCAGCATGTCGTCGCACGCGGCCGATGGCCCGACCGTCACCATCAGCGGATTCGGTACCGCGGCCCTGACCGCGACCGATACCGACGACGTCGAATTCGCGCGCCCGAATCAGCAGGCAGGGGTGGGCAAGAGCCCGCGTCCGGGTGTCGATTCCAATGTCGGCATCCAGGGCACGGCCAAGATGAATGACTGGTTGTCGTTCACGGTGCAGGGTCTGGCGCGCAAGAATGCGCGCGATGCCTGGGGCGCCGACCTGAGCTGGGCGTTCGCCAAGTTCAAGGTCAATGAAGAGATATCGATCCGCGTCGGCCGCATCGGCATGCCGATCTACATGATTTCGGATTTCCGCCAGGTCGGCTACGCCAACACCATGATCCGTCCACCCACCGAAGTGTATCGCCAGGTGAACGGCGATTCCTTCGATGGCGTCGATGTGGTGTATCAGCACAATTTCGGCGACACCACGGTGACGGCGCAGGCTGGTATCGGCAATATGAAGGCCAAGAGCACCGACGATGCCAAGGTCACGTACAAGCCGGCGACGGCGATTCACATCGTGGCCGAAAACGGGCCGTTCACGGTGCGCTTCGGCCGTGCCGATGCCAAGGTCACCGTGGAAGACAACAAGGCGCTTGACGGCTTGCTGGCCACCTTGCGCCGGGTTGGCTTGACCCAGGTCGCGCAAGACCTCAGCATTACCGATGTCGACGGCTCCTTCACCTCGGCCGGCTTCACCATGGATTACAAGAACATCCTGGTGCAGGCCGAATATGCGATGCGCAGGACCGATTCGCTCATCATCGTGGACACCAATTCCTACTACGCCATGTTCGGCTATCGCTTCGGCAAGGTGACGCCGTACTACTACTACGGCGACACCAAGCAGGACAGCGCCCGCACGTATGCCGGCTTGCCGACCAGCGGCCCGCTGGCGCCGCTGACCGCTGGCGTGAACGGCGTGGTCAAGGCGGCGCAGCAATCGACCAATGCGGTCGGCGTGCGCTGGGACTTCAGCAAGTCCGCCTCGCTCAAGGTGCAGGTCGACCGCATCAAGCCACGCGATGGCGCCGGCACCTTCCTGAGAGCCAAGCCAGGCTTTCACGACACGGTGAACGTGTATGCCGCCGGCATCGATTTCGTATTTTAAGGAGAGCAGCATGAACACTATCATCGGCAAGATGCTGCTTGCGGCTGGCTTGTTCGCGGCCACCGTGCCCGCCCTGGCGGAAATCGTGGTCATCGTCAACCCCAAGAACCCGGCCACGCGCATGTTCAGCGAACAGGCGGCCCAGTTCTTCATCGGCAAATCGACCCTGTTCACCCCGATCGAGTTCAATGAAGGCGCGGCCATCCGCAGCGAGTTCTATACCAAGGTGCTGCAGAAGGAGCCGGCGCAGGTCAAGGCCATCTGGTCCAAGCTGGTGTTTACCGGCAAGGGCACGGCGCCGAAGGAATATCATTCGGCCGCCGAGGTGAAGAAGGCGGTCGCGGCGGATGTGAGCGCGATCGGCTACATCGACAAGTCGGCCGTGGACGATACCGTGAAAGTCATTCTCACGGTGCAGTAAGCAGCGGCGGGCGTCAGCGGCCCGCGCAAGAACAGGTACCAGGCCCTTGCGCTGTGCGGCAAGGGCCTTGTCGTTTCCGGCGCAGAAACTTGCCGCCGCACGCGCGCATCTGCTAGGCTGGGCGACCGCGGCATGCCGCTCACCACGCCCATCCGATGACGCCACTTCCCGCCGCCCCCCTGACCGTTCCCGCACCGGACGGCGTGCCCGTCTTCGGCCGCTTTGCCGGCGCCGCCACGTGCTTCGACTGGGCTCGCCTGGCCGCGCCGCACGCGCGCAGCCGCTGGTGGCGCCGCTTCCACCACAAGCGCTGGCACTACACCGCGCTCGCTACCGATCAATTGTTTTGCGGCATAGCCATCGTCGATGTCGGCTGGACCAACACGGCCTTTGCGTATGTGTTCGAGCGCGGGCAGGGCGCGCTGGTCGCGGGCTTTTCGCGCGACGGTATTCCGGGGCTGACGGCGCGCCTGGCCGGTCACGCGGGTGAACAGAGCCGTTTCAGTTTTGCCGGCAGCCGCATCGCCATGTCGGCCAGCACGCTGTCGCTGCGCTGCAAGGACGTGCGGATCGATGCCGCCTTTGGCGCAGCGGGCGCGCCGCTGTTGCTGGCCGTGGGGCCGGTGCAGGGCGGGGCGGTGCATGCGACGCAGAAATCATCGGGCCTTGCACTCACGGGCACGGTGCGCGTCGGCGAGCGCGCGTACCAGCTCGGTGGCGGCGTTGCCAGCTTCGACTATTCAAACGGTTTACTGGCGCGCAATACGGCGTGGCGCTGGGCGTCGGCGCACAGCCTGGAACTGGGCTTCAATTTGCAGGCCGGCTATTTCGGCTCGCACGAGAACGCCTTGTGGCTGGATGGCCGCCTGATCGGACTTGGCGCCGCCACGTTCGAGTTCGTCGAGGGCGATCCGATGGCACCGTGGCACGTGTTCACCGACGACGGCTTGCTCGACCTGCATTTCACGCCGGAAGGGGCGCGCCGCGAGGACAAGAACCTGCTGGTGGCGGCCAGCCGCTATGTGCAGCCGATCGGTACGTTTTCCGGGTGGGTGAGGGCGAGTGCGGATGGGCCGCGCCGTACCGTGACACGTCTGGCCGGGGTGACCGAAGACCACGCGTCGCGCTGGTAGCGCACCTCGGCGTGACTGGTTCGGCTTGCCCTTGCGCTTGCCCGGCTTTACTTCTGTGTCGAAAGTAGTTCCCATCAAAAAGGAGTGGGAACTACTTTACGGGCGCGCCTGGTTACATCCAGACGGTGCGAGCAAGACGCTTACGCGTTTCGCGAGGGCGGTCCCACCCGGAAGCAGGACGAATGCGAGCGCGTCGCGTGCTGTGAAAAACCTTGCTTATCGGCGAGTGCAGGCCCGGAAGTCGGCGCTTTGTACCGGTGGGTTTGCAGTCGCGGATCCCGTCGGGCCGGACTGGACGGTGATATTTGAGAAGGTGACGTTCGCCAGGACCAAGTTCTGTCCAGGTGGGCAGGTAAAGTTGCCAGGACCTGGAGCATTGAGAGTAAGACAGCCTGACACGTTGCCGTTTCTATCGCTGACGAAATTCCCGGATGTCGAGACTGCCGTGTTAACCGTGGTCTTATTTGCTGCGCTGGGGCAGTTTCCATTTTTAGTTTGACAAACGAAGGTCGCTGTTGCATTAGCGCTGGCGTTAACGGTGATAGTAGCATTATCGCCCAATCCTGCTATTTTAAAGCACGTCTGCACACTGGTTCCGACCAGCGTCGACGTCACTCGCCCGACAAAATGGGGATTCGCCGCATAAACGGTGGTAGTTGCGCCTAAAAGCGCCCCGCACAATGCCATCGTTTTTGCAAGATGATTGATTCTGAGTTTCATGATGTTGCCCCTGAAAAGTGCTGCTTCGAGTACATCTTTACGACTGCTACGCTGCAAAGCGCCCAATCGATCGATCAGTTACCGCGCCTGGCTGCATGTTCGAGAGTAGGCTGCTGATACCTTGAAAATTTGTTCGATATCAGGGCTCGCGTTAAAGAGGAAAATTTTTCGTCTCAATTCAGCTATCGCGAAGGAACCCGCACACTGTTTCCCCGGTAGAACGTGAACTGCAGCGGTTCGGAAGGGGGATCCTTCGGAAGTAGCTCAGCGGCTTCTTTCACGAGCACATGCTTGTCGTGCGCGTCGACCTGCCGGCACAGGGCGATGCCGTAGCGCGGGCGCGCCGAGGCCGGCACAAGGCGAGGCGCCAAGGCGAGGCACCAAGGCGAGGCGCCAAGGCGAGGCGCCAAGGCGAGGCACAACATGCATATCTTTTTATCTTGACATCAAAATTCAATCGGCATATATTTCACATTCCTGATTTGGAAGCGTTTCCATAATCAGGGGAGCGGTAAGTTTCCACTCTCCAATACATCCAAAAAAACTGCGTGCGCAGGCATGCGGCCTGGCCGCCAAGGAGACCGATGTCCGGCGTGAAACCGTTCACGCCACAGGCGCCCCGGCGCCTCGATTGTCCCGCCCGATGCAGCCCGGGCCGCGCACTTCGCAGAGGGCCAGCTGCATGTTCGACCTGAATCTTGCCCGACCGCGCATGCAGCTCGCGTAGCCTGGCACAGCGCGATGCCGACGCTGACGGAAGCGCTACCAAATCGCTTCCGGCACGGTGCCGCATTTTATGAAGAGTAGTTACGAGGAGACATTGTGAATAATCGAAACAAGCAGCTGGTCAGCCGGAAACGCAAATTCGTCCTGTCCGCCATCGCGGGCAGTATCCTGGGCATCTATGGTGCCGGTGCGAGCGCCAGCGTGACCAATCCCGTGATCGGCCAGTTGCTGTGGTCGGAAGAGTTCAACGGCCCCAGCCTCAACACCTCGGTCTGGACGGCGGACGACGGCAACGGTTGCCAGATCAACCTGTGCGGCTACGGCAACCAGGAACTCCAGTACTACAGCCCGAACAACCTGTCCATCGTCAATGTGCCGTTCGAGCCCAATTCGCGCGCCCTGGCGATCAAGGCCCTGCAACAAACGGTTGGAAGCAACTCCTTCACCTCCGGCAAGATTACCTCGGCAGGCAAGGTGCAGGTGCAGTACGGCATGGTCGAGATTCGCGTGAGCACGCCGCAGCTTGGCAATGGCCTGTGGCCGGCCGCGTGGCTGCTCGGTGCCAGCCCGCAAAGCTGGCCGCGCAACGGCGAGATCGATATTGTCGAGATGGGCCACCGCGCCAGTTCGCGCGCCGCCGCCGGCAATGCGCCGATCGATCACTTCGTTGGCTCGAACGTCATCACCTATCAGCAGGCCGCCTGCGTGCCGGGCAATGAAAGCTGCGCGGCGTCGACCGCGTGGCAAACCAAGAACTGGTACATCGCCCCCACCTCGATGGCCAATCGCTTCGTTACCTACCGCCTGTACTGGACCGAATCGCAGATGCGCTTCACAGCGATCGACAACGGCGTCGAGCACAATTTGTACGATAACCCGCTGCCGGTCAATTCGACCGCCTTGCAGGCGCCGTTCTATCTGCTGCTGAACCTGGCGGTGGGCGGTAACTTTACCGATGCCGCTTCGCCGGGACAAGTCACCGCGCCGCTGCCGGGCACGATGTATGTCGATTACGTGCGCGTGTATCAGCTCGATGGCAAGGGCGCGGTCAAGCTGGGCAGCCAGACCACGCCGGAAGTGGGCAAGTTCGGCGTGTTCACCGATAACACCGCAGTCAATAACAAGCAGGTGGCCGGCACCAGTTCCGACGTCTTTGTGTGGAATAACGCGTCCATGTCCGGCGGTAATATTCCGCCTTACGAGGGTAGCAATGTCATGGCCTTGAACTACACCGCGCCCAACCAGTGGTTCGGCGGCAGCGTGCAGTCGCGCCAGGCGCATGACATGAGCAATTTCAGGAATGGCAATCTCAAGTTCCGGATCAAGATTCCCGCCAATGTGGCGTTCAATGTAAGTATCCAGGATACCTACACCAATCAGAACGCGGTCAAGTTCCCGGCGAATGCGACCACGTATGGCCTGGTGCGTAACGGTGAGTGGGCGACGGCGACGATTCCGGTATCGACCCTGGTCGGGCCGAAAGTCGCGTTGCAGTCGATGCTGGACCTGTTCCAGTTTTCGAGCGAGGCGACGCAATTGCCGAGCGCGCCGTTCCAGATGGCGATCGACGATATTGTGTGGGAGTCGGGTACACCGACGCCAACGCCGACGCCGACCCCGACCCCAACGCCGACCCCAACGCCGACCCCGACCCCGACACCGACCCCAACCCCGACACCAACCCCGACGCCAACGCCGACGCCAACGCCGACACCAACCCCTGTTTCGGTCAGCGCCACCCAGACCGGCCCGACAACCCTGCAATTTGCAGTGCGCACGTCAAGCTGGGCGGACGTGCACTACACGGTCAACGCTGGTGGACAGCAAAACCTGCGCATGCGCCAGGACGCGGGCAATAACACCTACTCGGCAGGTGGCCTGAAGGCGGGCGATGTGGTCAAGTACAGCTTCACGTACTGGGATACCACGCGTAACTATGCGGTCGACACCGCCCTGCAAAGCTTCACGATGAAGTAATTGCGTACGAGGGAGACAGCAGGGCGGTCGCGGATTGCGACCGCCCTGTGCCGTCTACCTGGCCTTGCCGGACGGCGCCGGCTGGGCTACCGCCAGCCATTGCGTCGTTGGCTGAATCGCTGGCGCTTTGCGTTCCGCACCGAAGGCCGCTTCGGCCTTGGCCGGTGTCATCCCCGCAATCAGGGGAAGCCACTTGCCATCTTCGGATACCAGCATGGGGATGACTGGTTTGATCGATTTCACAGCCAGCATGATTCCATATAGCAAGTTAAAATCCTGCTCCGCGCGTTGAGGCGTCAGTGCGCATGCGCGCGCCGGCGGCACGGACCGTGTGGCCCAGTAGGATTGCCATGCCTTTGATGGATCGCCGTCGCATTTTATCCGGATCACTTTTTCGAGGAAGGGCAAGCCGCCATCCGCACTGTCCCGCAATGTGCCGGGCACGAGGTAGAAGGTCGTGTTCATGACGGCTGCTGCCTTCTGCAAGCCTTTTTCAAACTGGTTGCAGGCTGGGCAATCGACAGCGGAGAACATGAGAATCTTGCGTCCTCCGCCATTGCCATAAGTAATCTTGATCAGCTTGTCGTAGTCGATATTGGCCATGACTTCGGCGCGTAACTCGTCGAGCTGGCTGGGCGTCATCAGGCGCGGTTTGCCCGGTTGTAGCCCGACTGTGTGATAGCCTGGTTTGCTTTTGCCGGTGATGGTTCCCGCCTCGTTGGTGACGGTGAGCACTGTCCCGTCGGCAGCGTAGATGCCGTACATGCCCTTCACCAGCGCCGGTAATACGGTGATACCCGGGGCATTGAGGTCCGGCGCTGTCATCCCCGCCCGGCGGAGGTTTGCCTGGAGCTTGGCTTTGGCGCTGTTGCCATCGGCGAATGCGCTGGTCGATGCCATTACCGCAGCCAGTCCCAGCAAAGCGGCAATGGATGGGCGGGTGGTGCCACCGGGCACCTTGAACGAGGCAATTGCCGCGCGATGCACATGTGATTTCACTTGATTGCCTCTTTTAATTGAACGTACAAAATAGCGATACGGGAAAATCATTGCGCAACCGCGCCAGGGGCGGTTGCTGCGAGGGCGAACGGCTTGCCCCGCTTACCTGGCTTTGCCGCCCGGCGCTGGCTGGGCCGGCTTGCTAGCCTGGGCTGCGGCCAGCCATTGCGTCGTCGGTTGAAGTGCGGATGTCTTGCGCTCCGGCCCAAACGCCGCCGCCGCCTTGGCCGGTGTCAGCCCCGCAAACAGGGGAAGCCCCGTCCCATCCTCGGATACCAGCATGGGAATAGCCGGTTTGATGGCTTTCACAGCTTGCATAATGCGGAACAGCAAGTAAAAGTCATATTCAGCACTCGCTGCGGTGATCGCGCATGCGCGCGCTGGCGGGACGGACCGGTTCGCCCAGTAGGTCTGCCATGCCTGGCCGGGATTGTCGTCGCATCGTATCCGGGCAACCTTGTCCAGGAAAGGCAAGCCGCCCGCCGAACTGTCCCGCAATGAGCCAGTCGCCAGGTAGAAGGTCGTGTTCATGAGCGGTGCCGCCTTGCGCAGATCCTTTTCCAGCTGATTGCAGGCTGGGCAATCGACAGCCGTAAACATCAGGATCTTGCGGCCTCCGCCATTTCCATACGAGACCTTGATCAGCTTGTCGTACGCGAGATTGGCCATGATCTCGTTACGCAACTCGGCCAGCTGCTCAGGGGTCATCGGGCGCGGTTTTCCGGGTTGCAGCCCGACGGTACTGAGGCCGGTTCCTTTGCCGGTGATGGTTCCCGCCTCATTCGTGAGGCTGACGATTCTCCCGTCGGCGGTGTAGATGCCATACATGCCCTTCACCATGGCCGGCACGGTGACCACGCCCGGCGCGTCCAGGTCCGGCAAGGTCACCCCGGCGCGGCGCAGGTTCGCCTGCAAATTTGCCTTGGCGCTGCTGCTGTCGGCAACTGCGCTGCCCGTTCCCATGACACAGGCCAGGCCCAGTAATGTGGCAATGACGGGGAAGCCTGCACGATTCGCGTTGATTTTCAATTGGAAGCCTTCATAAAAATAGACATGCGAGGCGGCGTGCCGGAATAGCGCCGTGCTCACGCAGGGCGTTGCCGGCAGGCCCGGTACAGCGGCGGGAGTCGCCCGGACCGGACGACCCGCGGCTTCACTCGGCGGCGTCGAGCCAGAAAATGGCGTAGGCCTTGGCCGGCGTTTTCTCGGTCGGCTTTTCAATCTGGACCTGGGCGCAGTCTTCCGCGACCAGGCTGCGCCAGTTGGGAATGCCGGCGTTGGCAAACACCGTGGTGGCCTTCGATGCGAGACTGATATCGAGCGCCAGGCGGGCATTGCGCGCCCCCGTTTTGGCGTAATTCACGCCGCGCAATTCAAAACCGAAGCTGCTCAGCCACGGCTCCCACAGGCCCGATTCCACGCCCTGCACGATGCGGCCGAACATATCATTGAGCGGCAAGCCTTTCTTGATCACGCCGCGCAGCGCTTCGAGCGACGGCGCCGTGCGCGCATCGGTCGACAGCTTGCCCGCGCCGCGTTCCCCGATCGCCTTGATTTCCTTGGAAAAGGCCGCATCGCGCTCGGTGTAATCGCGCATCCGGGTGAAAAATTCGGTACTGATGAACGGATTTTCAGGCCGGCCGACTGCTTCCTCGGGTACGCGTTTTACCGAAGGCTGTTTTTTCGTGGTCATAGATTCAGTGCTTAATGGTCGTAGGTGATAGAGCCGTAGTTTAACCTATCGCTCACTTGCCAAGCAGCGCAAGCGATGCATTCCATTGCCCCAGCCACGGATGCAGGAAATCGTGGCCCTGGAATGCCCGTTTCAGCTGCGATACCGGCACCCGGTACAGGTCGTTCATTCCCAGCGCCAGGGTCACCGGGTTCCACATCGCGTGCTTTTTCGATTTCCTGGCGCTGCCCTTGATGCGCGCGCCTTCATCGCCGAAGATGCCGCCGGCCTCATCGAGCGCCTTGCCGATATCGATCCGCAGCATGCCCGCAAACGCGGCGATCGCTTCATCCTTGCTGATGCCAACACGCGCTTCCTGGGCCGTTTCAAGCACCACCGGCTTCGGTTCCGCATCGCGTTTCAGTTTGGCGACCAGCTTTTCCAGCTCCTTCTTGAGAAAGCGCAGTTCGTGCAGCTCGCGCCGGAAACCCGGCGCCGGCAGCTGCACCACGATCTTGTACGCGTCCTTGGTAATCGTGATCAGCACATCGTCGCTGCCGGCCACCAGGCGCGCGGTATCGCCTTCAAAGAAGATCGGCGCCGCATAACCGCCATTGGCGTCGCCAAACAGGTCGGGATACGTGGCGTCGTAATCGAGCCACACATAAGGCGTGAGCGCATGTTCTATCAGGCGCGCCAGGGTCCAGGGCGAACCGGTTTGCTGTTCCATCCACCCGCAGGCTTGTTCTGTTGTCGCCCGAAACGGCAGTTCGATGATCGTCATTGTTTGTCCACTTACAGGAGTTCGGCGGCCGCGATGCGCGGCCAATACCGCCATCATAGGCGATCGCGGGGCAGGGCAAGCGTTTAGCGTGGGCCGGCCGCGTGAGATAATGGCCGGCATGACGCTCACAATCTCCAGGATTCTCCACGCCGGCTATGTATTCGCATGCGAGGGCACGCTGATCGCTTGCGATCCGGTCTTCGAAAATCCCTTCAGCCGCAACTGCCACGCCTTTCCCGACGTCCGTTTCGAGCATGCGCAAATCCGCGACCTGCGCTTCGACGCCGTCTTCATTTCGCATTTCCATGACGACCACTGCTCGTTCGACAGCCTGGATTTGCTGGACCGCGCCACGCCCATCTATATCTACTGCGTTTTCGACGAATTGTTCGCCATGGTGCGCGAGCTTGGCTTTGTCCACGTTCACCCGCTGCGCATCGACGTGCCGGTGCCGATCGGCGCTTTCTCGGTGACCCCGCGCGAAGCCATGGATGCGGACGTCGACTCGATGTTCCATATCCAGGCCGCGGGCCTGAATGTGCTCAACGTCGTCGATTCGTGGATCGATCCGGCGACCCTGCCGGCATTGGCGCATTTTGCGCCGTGGGACATGGTGCTGTGGCCATTCCAGACCATGCGCGAAATCGAAGTCCTGTCGCCATCGCGCGCCGTGGCCGCGCCGGTGCACCTGCCGCAAGAGTGGTTCGAACAGCTGGCCGCACTCAAGCCGCGCTATGTGGTGCCCAGTTCCTGCCAGTTCGTGCAGGAGCCATGGTCCTGGTATAACCACGCGTTTTTCCCGGTCACGTACCGCCAGTTCGGCGAAGAGATGGGCGCGGCCCTGCCGGACGCGCGCATCGTCAGGATGAATCCATCGGTGTCGTTCGTGCTGGGCCAGCATGCGCTCAGCGCCGCGCCGCCCTTGAGCTGGGTGGTGCCGGTGGGCGAGCAGGATGTCGATTACCAGTATCAGGGGCACGCGCAGGCGCCGCGCACGGCCGATATCGCGCGCCATTTTCCGCCCTTGACGGCGGCGCAGCACGAGCGCGTGATGCGCTACTGCGAAGCGGGCCTGCTGGACAAATACCGCGCCATGGAACTGCCCGAAGAGAGTTTTTTCGCAACGCCGCGCGTGTGGCGTTTATCGGTATTCGACCATGAAGGGCAGGGCCGGCATTTTCATTACCGGATCGAAGGCGACCATATCGCGCCGTTGGCCGGCGTGCCGGATGTCCTGTCGTGGACGACCGAGGTGCCGCTCGCGCGGCTGTATGCGGCGCTGGAACTGGGCGAGGCCCTGACGTCGATGTATCTGCGGATGAATGACGCGGTATTCGACGCGCAGACCGAAGCCGACCTGCTCGACGCCGAACTGGTGGACGATCCCTTGATCCGCTGCCTGTTCAACGATGTATTCGGCGCCTATCAGGCGGCGCAGCTACGCCGCATCCAGGAGCGCGGCTAGCGTCAAGCGGTCTGCATTTCCGCCGCGCCATGCGTCGATTTCAAGGCCGAGCGCACGATCCAGCATTCCGGATAGGACTCGCTGGCAAAGCGCGTATGGCGGGGAAACTGGGCCAGCCGGTCCAGCGCGGCGCCGGGACTGAGCGCGCTTTCCTTGCCGGTCGCCGGGTCCAGGTGCCAGAAACCGCCATTCTGGTGATATATAACCGGCATCGCCGACGCCCTCGGCGCCGCACCGAACGGCGCCAGCGGGAAACCCGGATGCCGCCCCGGCTCCAGGAAATAAAAGCACTCCGCATGCGCACCCTGGTCGATGCGGTGCACGATCACGCCGTGCGGCATGATCGCCGTCACATTCAGTTCCACGATCCCCTTGATGCTGGCCGACAGCTCGATGCGCATGCCCAGCCGCAGCGGCACCGGCTTGTTCTTGCCCGGCCACACGCCGTCGAGCAAGATGCCGTAGCGCGACACATCTTCGATTTCAAAGCCGTTCAGGCCCCGGCGAATCAGCGCGTGGCGCCCCGACAGACGGCGCGTGAGGCCGTCACGGTCCTGGCCATCGTCGCCAAAGTGGGTCAGCAGCACGTCCGCCTCGGGGTCGTACAGTTCAAACCGGCCCAGCACGCACTCCGCCATGGCGAACAGGCGCACCTGGCGCTGCGATCCGGCTTCGGGCGCGGCGTTGACCAGGCAGGCGCAGGCGGTCGGGTGCGGATGCGGATCGGCATCCTCGGGCACGTCGATTTCGATCAGGTCTTCGTCCCAGGCGATGGTCGAAAAGCCCAGGTCGACCTTGCCGGGCTTGGCGTCGAGATTCAGGTTGGCGATCGAGGCGTTGCGTGCGTGCACGTCGATATCGAGGCGTCCGCCGCCAGCCTGGGCGTTGACCCGGGCGATGGAGGCGTCATCGGCCATCACGCGTACGTTTTTGTGGGTCGACAGGAAGGTTTGGTGGATTTCGGTGAGGGTTGCATCGGGGCGCGGTACGAGGATGACCAGCGTGCACACCCACTTATGGCGGATGCGGTTGTCCTGCAGGTTGAACAGCTCGACCTCGATGCGGTACTGCCCGTGTTCCTTGTCGCGCGACGAAAATTCGATGAACAGGGGCCGCCAGTCGCCGCGCAAGGTGCGCACGAAGGAGTGGCGCGCGTTGCCCTGCGGGATCAGCGCCGACTGCAATTGCATGGTCACCAGCGGCGCGCTATCGGGCGGCATGCCGCGCAGCTCGACCTTGATGGCCTGGCGTCCGCCCGCCGCGCGCGGATCGAAACCGGAGATGTGCAGGTGCGGACGCAGCTGCGTCACGGGCGCTTCCTCAGGGTAGGTGAACGGCGCCGCCCCTGGCTTGGCGGTCGGACGCGAGCTGCGCAGGGCGCTGATCAGTTCATAGCTGGAATTCGCGGGCCCCGCCGGGGCCGGTATGGCCGACTGGGCATGGCCGTTCGAACAGGCGTTTTCCCCTGGCATGACCCAGAAGGTGCAATGCGGATGCAGGGGATTGTTGCATTTTTTCATAGCAATACTCGCCGTTCATGAGTGTTAAAGCTTACGCGCTTTTAACGATGCGTGGCACGCCAAACGTCCATGCCATACAACAATATTTGTGTTTTGAAACAGAGTGTTGTCCGGGCATCAAGGCTCGCCTCGGTAAAGTTGTTGGGTCGATATCGGCGCCGCCGTCTCGTCCTTGTACAAGGGCCGCAGCACGATGGCCGTCAGGTTATCGATGTGCAACTCGGGTGGTGGATTGCTGCTCATTTCCGCAAACAGGGCCGCGCTCATGCCATGTGCGCTGTGGTGCCCCTTGAACAGCCGCGGCCAGCGGGCCAGCCACGCGCGCGGGTCGGCGCACGCCCAGAAACCGTCGCTGGCCAGCAAGTACACCGCGCGCGGATCGAGTTCCAGTGCGCGCCGGTCCGGCAAGTGGTACAGATACGAGGGCAGGTTGCGCGGCGACAGTTCATACAAGTCATCGGCCAGCTCGGCCGGATTGGCGAATGCATTGCCTAAAATGAAAGCTTGCGAAATCTGCGAACGGTGTTCGCCATGCACCTGCTGCTGCCATTCGTGCTCGCCCAGCAAGCCGGCCATCGCAAACGCGGTCGCGGGAACATGGTCGACCGTCATCGGCGTGACCTGCGCATCGATCATTTCATACAGGCGCGAATCGCCCACGTGGTACAGCAGCGCCGGCTTGCCGGGGCGCAGTTCCAGCATGGTGAGGGTGGTGCCGGGCCGCTTGCCGGTGCTCGGATCGCAGCCGAAATGGTGCTGCAATTGCCCGTGCAGCAAGTCGAGCCGGGCCGACAGCTCGCCCAGCGTACGGCACGCGGGAAGCTCCAGCAAGCCGGCCACGACCGCCTCGGCCGCCTCGCGTCCGCGCCCATGGCCGCCCATGCCGTCGAGCACTGCCACGCGCATGTGGCCGGCGGGCCAGTGGGCCACCTGCTGGCGCTGCCCGGCTTGCTCGCGCAGGAACACGGCGCTGCCGGTGCTGTCGATCACCAGGTAATTATCCTGGTTCTCCAGGTGCGGCGGCGCGTTGGCGCCCGCACTGGAGTGCACCGACACGTCGAGATAGGGGCCAAAATCCAGGCTGGGGGCGGCTGTGGTCATCGGGCTGGGCGCAGTGTTTGGCAATCCTGACAGCTTATCGGTAAACTTGCCGCACCAAAACGACGATCAGATGGCGGTTTCCCGCTTTCCTGTCGCGAGCGCGATGGCGTTGACGATTACGCAAGCGCCGGCCATGGCCAGCGCGGCCTGCACGCCGACCCGGTCCGCAAGCGCGCCCCAGACCATGCTGCCGGCGGTGTAGCCGCCCGCCATCACGAACAGGTAGATCGACAGGGTGCGCGCGCGTATGCTGGCCGGAAAAGCCAGCTGCGCCGCCGCGTTCAGGGTCGAGACCGTCGCCGACCATGCCATGCCGGCCGCGACAATGAGCGGCACCAGCAAGGCCAGCGAGCGGATGAATGGCAGCAGGCACAGCATGGCGCCGTAGACCAGCAGCGAGCCGCTCAGCAAGCGCGTCTTGCCGACCCGCGTGCGCAGCGACGGCAGCAGGAAGGCGCCGCACACGGCCCCCGCGCCCAGGCTGCCCATCAGGGTGCCGAACACGCCCGAATCCATGTGCAGCACCTGGCGCACGAACACCGGCAGCAGGGCGGCGAACGCAATCGTCGCGAAAAACACCGTGCAGACATTGAGCAGGATGCGCCGGTAGCGCCCGCAGCCGAGGGCGGTGCTCAGGCCGAGTTTGAGGCTGCTTGCAAAATCGACCTTGGCGCGCGGCTCGGGCACGCCGTCGCGCCACCACGACCAGTACACCGCCAGCAATCCGATAAACGACAGCGCATTGACCAGGAACAGCGCGCCGGCGCCGACCCAGTTGAACAGCAGCCCGCCCAGCGCCGGTCCGAGGATGGCCGCCACGTTGTAGCTGAGATTGTTGAGGGTGGCGGCCGCTTCGACCTCGTCCGGTTCGACCAGGCCCGACATCGACGCTTGCCAGGCCGGCCACATGAAAGCCGCGCCCGAGCCCATGCAGAACGTCAACGCCAGCACCGGCGCGGCCGAGACCCGGCCGCTGATGGCCAGCGCCGCCATGGCGCAGGCGCACAGGGCCATGAACAGATTACAGAAGAACAAAAACTTGGGGCGGTCCACCGCATCGGCAATCACGCCGGCGAACAGCGCAAACAGAAAGATGGGAATGTAGCTGGCGGTCTGCACCAGGCTCGTCGTCGACGCCGAGCTTGCCACACAGGCGATCAGCCAGGCCGAGGCGAAGGTCTGGGTCCAGGTACCGAGGTTCGATATCAGGTTGGCGCTCCACAGATGGCGGAAGCGCGCGTGGCGCAGCGGCTTGGACAAGGGCACCCTGGCGCACAGCGAGGGCGCCGGAAGCGGAACGGACAGGCTCGGTTTAGACATGATCGTTCCAGTCTACGGTGCGCTCGTGCCGGGCGTCAACATCCGGGCGCAAATGGCCTGCACAATCGCGGCCGAACGTGCACAATGGTGCTCTGCCAACCTGACCAAACCGACAATGCATATACGTCTTATCGAGCCCAGCGACATCCCGGCCGTCGTCGCGATGTTTCGCGCGCTGGCCACCGAGTTCATCGTGCACGAATCGCCGCCGGAAGTGGTCGCCACTTTCCTGCGCGAGAATGACGAGCAGGGTTTCCAGGGCTTTCTGGCCAAGGGCTATGTGTACCATGTGGCCGAGATCGACGGCGAACTGGCCGGCTTCATCGCCGTACGCGAGTGCAAGCATCTGTATCACATGTTCGTGGCCAAGAAGTTCCACGGACGCGGCGTCGCGCGCGCCATGTGGAACGTGGCCCGGGGCGCGGCGGTCGCGGGCGGCGGCGACGGCAGCTTTACCGTCAATTCCTCCAATTACGCGCTGCCGGTCTACCATTCCATGGGGTTCGAGCGCAGCGCGCCCATGCAGAGCGTCAACGGCCTGTATTTCAACCCGATGAAGCTGTCCGCCTGAGCACCTTCAGCGGCGCGCTTCCTCGGCGCGCCGCAGCCACAGGCTGCTTGACCAGCCGCGCACCTCCTTGCCCTCGATGCGCGCGCTGACCTGCCACCAGTCGCCGTCGCGCAGGCCGGTCGTGGTCACCACGGTTCCCGCCGGCGCCACGGCGATGCGCCGCGCGCCGATGCCTTTGTCGGCGCGCAGGTTCAAATCGTCGAACACGGTGTAGCTGACGCCCGCGTACGAAGGCGGCGCGGCGGCCAGCGCCGGCTGCATTGGTGGCTGCGGCGGCAGCAGCGATAGCAGCAGGGCGCCCAGCGCCCAGGTGCCGGCCACCAGGATGCTTGCCGCGCGCAGGTTCGGCCGGCGCCACCAGCGCGCCGGCGTCAGCCACGCCGCCAGCACCAGGGTGGCGACCAGGCCCGCCGCATAGGCGCCCATGGCCAGGTAAGGTGCGCTTGGCATGGTGCTCTCCTTAGGCGTCGAAACGCAGCACGTAATGGCCCGCCACCAGGTGATGACCGGATGGCAGCATGTAAGGCTTGTCGGCGCTCGCCTCGCCGATGCTGGCCACGAACGCCAGCTTGTCGTCGAGGTGGTACAGCGCCTGGGTCGCGCTCAGGCGCCCGATCCGGTAGCCGCCTGGCCCCGCCTCGAAGCTGAACGCGCTGCGCGACAGGCCGATGCGGTCGGCGCTGGCGCTGTCCATCCCGCCGGCCAGGCGCAGGAAGCGCGCCGAATCGAGCACGCGCAGCGCCGCCAGCATCGGCGCATCGCGCCCGAACGCAAAGCGCGCGCCGCTGGCCACGGGGGCCGAAACCGGATGCGGCAGGCGTAGCAGGGCGCGGTAGCGCTCCGCCATGGCGGGAGCGACCGCCAGCAGCTCCACCGCGCGCGCGTCGACCGGCGTGAAGATGGCGGGCGCCTCGATCGGCTGGCGTCCGGCGCCGGTCACCGCGAACAGCTGGTCGGCCGCGTCGACGGCGAAGCCGAGTGCCACCTCCTCGCCATCGGCGGCCAGCAGCAGCGAGGGCGCAAGGCCGATCTCCATCGACACGGCGCCGGTCTCGTGGTAGCGGCTCAGGCAAGGCAGCGCGAGGCCGGCCAGGCTGACGCGCTGCTGCGCGAGCGGGGCGTAGGTGGCGTCGCTCCCGACTGGCGCGGCGGCGGGACGGTGGCTGAACGGCACGGCGGTGTCGCCGCTGTCGGGAGCGAGCGGCGCGCGTGCCTTCCAGACCGCCGCCGGCTTGGCGCAGGGCGCGGGGATGGGGGCCGCACCGGCGCGCCGCACGCGCATCAGCAGGCGCGTGCCGGCGTCGCCTTTGGCGCTCACGATGTAATGGCCGCTCAGTGGATCGAGCGCGCAGTCGAATGCGCCCTTGGGCCGCACCTGCACCTCGATCGGGGCGTCGGGACCATCGTTAATGAGCAAAATGGCACCTTCCGTGCCGAACGGCCAGGCCGGCACCGCGTGGCTGGCCAGGTCGGCATCGTGGCCGATCAGGGCCAGGCGCTGCTGCGGGTAGATCGGACACACCGCCTGCCAGATGGCGCTGTCGCGCGAGCTTTCCACTGTATACAAAGGCTGCTCGCCGGCGGCCGGCAGGTACACCGCGTGGCCGAACTTGACCTCGACCTGGCCCGGTTCCAGCGCATCGGTGCCGATCACGTCGTAGCGCACATCGTCGCTGCCGAGCAGGTCGCCGAAGTCTTTCTGGTGCAGGGCCGTGAGCGACTGCGCCAGGTCGCGCACGCGCGCGCCGCGTGTGAGGTGGCGGTCGTCGTCGACCTCATCCTGCGCCAGCATCAGGGTGATATGCGAAAAACAGCGCGTGGGCGCGCGCCCGCGGTGTTCGCGCGGGGAGCGTTCGAGCAGGTCGCGCAGCAGCGGGCGGCGCGAGAACAGCGCCAGGCCTGGCGCCTGCCACAGGGTTTCGGCGTTGAACACATCGTTCACCTTGCCCAGGACTTCATGTTGGACGTAGACCGGCATGCTTGATTCTCCTCGAATGATTGCGCACTGATTGCACTGAACGCTAGCAGGGGGCAGATGAAAAACAGCAGATGGCTGCCGCCGGCCGACAGAAAACTCATGGGCTGGCCCATGATCGGGAAGATCGCCAGGTTGGTCCCCCACGACAGCAGGAAGTGGCCCAGCACGAAGGCGGCCCCGCCGCACAGGGCGAAGCAGCGGAAGCGCCACAGCCAGGCCTGGCGGAAGTCGCGCGTGCGCTCGCTGGCGCCGAAGGCGCGCGCCGCCGTCTGCAGCAGGCCGACCAGGAACAGCGCCTGCAAGGCCCACAGCGCCAGTGCGCCCAGCAGGCCGTGGCGGTTCAGGAAGAAGGAGGGCGCAAAATCATCCTGCACCGCCGGAATATGCAGCGCGCTGCCCCCAAGCTGGCCCATGGCCCCCAGTCCCAGCACATTGTCGGCGCCCCACCAGGCGCCTTCGGCGATGGCGCGCGCCGCCAGCAGCAACTGCTGGCCGGTATGCGGATGCTGGGCCGGGTCGAGCCATACCAGAAAGCGGTCGGCGTAAAAGCCCCATTGCGCCACTTCCGCCACGCCGGCGCTGCGCAGCCAGGCGATGCCGCCGGCGGCCAGGCACGCCAGGCCTAACAAGGCGGCGGTCGCGGCGTGGGTGCGGGTGGCCAGCGCCCAGGCCAGCGCCATCGCCATGCACCACACCAGCAGCAGGATCAAGGGCGAATAATCGTCGACCTGGACCAGCGCCAGCCCGAGCAGCGCGGCGAACAGCAGGACCGGGGCCGCCAGCCGCAGCCAGCGCCGCGCGGGACTCGATTGTTGCGGCATGTCCGCATGCCAGCCAAGGCCGATGGCGAGGCAGTGGGCGGTGAGCGCGGTCAATGCCAGCTTGGCAAATTCGACCGGCTGCAAGTCGAACACGCCGGTTTCGTCGCCGAAGACGACCTGCATCAGCAATGCCGCCAGTGCCGCCAGCGCAAACAGGGCGAGCACCCATTCGAGGCTGGTCTGCGGCAGCGCCGGGGCGCCACGGCACACCCGCAGGCGCAGGTGCGCGCCGATGCCAAGGCCGATCGCCAGCAGCGCCACCGATTTCTGGAAGTGGCGCAGCGCGGCCGATTCGGCGCCGCCGAAGCCCAGTTCCAGCTGCGCCAGCAAGCCCACCGCCAGCAGCAGCACGCCCGCCGCCGTGGCCAAGGTCAGGCGCGCCGGCACCAGCAGGCAGCCCCACAGCGCGCTCCACGCCAGCAGCATCGACCAGCCCACGCCCGGTGCGCTGCCCGAACGCTGGAACAGCAGCGCGGCCACGCCGGCAATGGCCAGCAGCACGCTGGCGCCGGCTGCCGCGCGCACTGCGTGCGCCGTATTGCGTGTAAATGGCCAGGCGCCGCGCTGCCAGTGCACGGCCGCCGCGGCGGCCAGCAAGATGCACAGGCCCAGCGCAAGCGACCATGGCCGCCCGCCGGGCAGCGTCCACAGGCCGCGCTTTTTCCACTGCCACGCCACCTGGGCCGGCAGCAGCGCTTGCGCTTGCGCGTACAGCGCCACGTGGCGTTGCGGCAGCAGGTACAGCACGCTGTCGTCGATGTGCACGCCGAACCGGGTGCGCCCGGCCACCAGCGTCTGCACGCCGGCCAGTGCTTCGGCGCTGCGCGCCAGGTCGACCGAACCGGCGGCGGACGAGATCATGAGCGGTGCGTGTTCGGCCGCGCCGGAAAGCAGCAGGCCGTCGCGGGCGCGCGCGATGGTGGCGCTGGCGCCGTCCACATAGGCGATGCCGAGCCGGTTGCCGCAATACAGATTGCCGCCGAAAGTGAGCGGGCGCGCCGCCGTCAGCGCGTGCGGCATGGCGCGGTTCCACAGCGCGACGGCGCGCGCGGCGAGGCCGGCGTCCGGGCACGCTGGCTGGGCGCTGTCGTTGCGGTACAGGGTGGCGCCGTCGTAGCGCCATGCGGCGCCGGGGCCGCCGAACGCGACTTGCCTTGCACTGGCAGCGGCGACATCGAAGCGCGCGGCGCCGATGCGCAGCGACTGGCCGGCGCGCAGGGCGTTTGACCCCATGCGGCGCTCGCGGCCATCGCGCTGCAGCAGCACCTGCTTGCCGGCGCTGACGTTGCTGGCCCACCAGCTGCCGTCAGGGGCGCGGCGCAGTGCCAGATGGGCGCTGTCGGCCTGGGGCGCGGCCAGTTCGGCGTTGCCGACGGTGAGCGATTCGCCCGGCCGCAGCGCCACCGAGATGCGCTCGGGCGACCATGCCGGCGGCGCGCGCCACAGGCACACCAGTTGCAGCAGGCACAGGACCGCGAGCAGGGCGGCGGTCAGGATGAAGCCGGGCGAACGATCCGCAAGCCGAAATCGCATCATGGCTGGATGCTCGCGGGCAGGGCGGCGCGGATGGCGCCGATCATGCGGCTGATTTGCATGGCGTGGCGCGGGCGCCGCGCGCGCTCGGCGCCGAGCAGGGCGCGCAGCAGGAGCAGTGCCTCGTGCGCGCCGCCGGTGCTGGTTTCGGTCGCCGGGTTCCACGTGCAGGCGTCAGCCCGGCGTCCGAAGGCGCGCGCGAAATGGGCGGCTTCATCGTCGTGCAGGGTGGGAGGAGGGCGGTTTCCGTGGCGCGCCAGCAGCATGGCGGCGCCCTCGGTGCGGTGTTCGCGGTAAGCCTGGCCGCAATCGCTGCAAAAGCGCAGCGGCAGGCCGCCCGTGACCAGGTAGTAAAACAGGGCGCCGAGGGCGAAGTAATCGGTGCGCGTGTCGGTATGGTAGCCGCCGGCGGCGTCCGGGAAGAACTGTTCCGGCGCCTGCCAGCTGGCCGTGCCGGCATAGGCGCTGGCCCGGCCGTCGGCCAGCAGGCGGCTGGTGCCGAAATCGGCAAGCTTGACGTTGCCGTGACGGCGTGAAAGCAGTACATTGGCCGGCTTCAAATCGAGATACGACCAGCCGTACTGGTGAACCTTGGCCAGCGCCTGGTTGATTTGCGCTAGCCAGTCGAGCAACTGGCCGGCGGCGAGCGGGCGGCCGGCATCGCGTTCAATGGCGATATGGCGGCCAAGGTCGGTGTCGAGCAGTTCGAGTGCCATGACGGGCAAGCCATCGTGTTCGCCGCTGTCGAGCAGGCGCACGACGTGGCGCTCGTCCCACGGGGCGAGCGAGCGCAGGAAGGCGATTTCGTTGCGCGCGCTGGTGATCCAGCGCTCCTGCTGCAGGGGATGGGCGCGCGCCATCTGGTCGCGGTTGACCAGCTTGAGGGCCACCTCGCCGCGCGGCCCCAGCGCGCGCCAGACTACGCCGTAGGCGGAGCCGCCCAGCTGGCCGCACAGGCGGTACTGCCCCGCACCAAGCGCGATGATTGCGTCCGCTGTTTCCATGCTTCCCCCTCGGTTGCCGGCACCTGCCGTCAGCAAGCCATAGCCGGGGGGGCGGGAAAGGGGGAGGCAGGACGAAAAAAAGGCACGAGACACGCGTGCCCGGGTAAAACTGGGGGCCAGGGCTTTGTCTGGCCGAACTCCATGTCGCTGACACAACAAGCGATCGTGCCGCTGGCCCTGCGTTTCCGGCATTCGGCGCAAGGGGGCGGTGCAACGCTACGTCGATTGCTTCGGCCTGGTCCCGCAGTTTGGTGCTGACGCCAATATGATGATCCTGTGGTCGGACGACTTTGCGAGCAGCGTCGGCCGCGCTGCGCGCCGATGGTTTGGGCAGGCGCCCAAACGCTGGGTCAAGGGATTGTAGATGGCGTGCCCCGAAGCGGGCGAGGGCGCCCGCGAAAACGGCTGACCAGCCGGCGTGGGGAGGGGGCACGGCATGCGCTGATCTCGGGGGGGGGGGGCGATCCGGGACGCAAGAGTGGAACAGCGGAAGGCAGGACCAAAAAAAATGGCACGAGAAACTCGTGCCCGGGCAAAACTGGGAGACTACCTGGTATTAACGGCCGTATCCGTATCCGTGACCGTAGCCCTGACCGTAGCCGTGACCATGGCCGTGACCATGGCCGTAGCCGTGATGATATCTGCGGCCACGCTCGACATACACGACCGCCGCAGTGCCGTAGTAGCGCGGAGGCGGCGCGTAATAGACCGGAGCTGGCTGGTAGTAGCTGCGCGATTCGACATACACCGGAGCCGGTTCGCGGTAGCGGCGCTCGTAGCGGGGCTCTTCGTAGCGGGGCTCGTAGCGGGGCTCTTCGTAGCGGGTTTCATAACGCGTGTCGTAACGGTTGTCGGAGTACGCGCGGTTGTCGCGGTCGCGGGTGTGGATCGAATTGCCGACCACCGCGCCGATGACGCCACCGACCAAGGCGCCGTTGCGCGATCCGGTGCTGTTGCCGATCGCTGCGCCGGCGACGGCGCCGATCGCCGTATTGACGCCGCGGTCGCTAGCCATTGCGGTGGAGGAGATGGCCGCTGCGGCCAGAATCACCGCACCAACAAATTTTGTGTTCAACATAGCGTTTCCTTTGGCCTCAACCGAGATCGGGATGATCACGCAAGCGCTGGGGCATGACGCCACTATAGTCGTACTCCATGGGAACTCCATTGGTAATACAGAATCTTACAAATGCGGCGGCACTGTCACAACGGTCGTTCGCGATGTTTGCCCTTGCGTAAGCCGTGTGCCGCCCCATCTGACCTCGGTTACCCCTCCTTTTCCGGACTTGCCCATGCCTGCGCGCGCCATCTTCATCGTCCTGGCCCTTCTGTCAATGTTGCATGTCTATATAGGCATGCGGCTGGTGCCGGCCATCGATCCGGGGCCGCTGGGCGTGGCCGTGGCGGTCGCCTTGCTGGCCGCGTCCACCCTGCTGATGCCGGCCGGCCTGCTGTCGGTGCGCTTCAAGCGCTGGCGCTGGGCCGACCAGCTGGCGTGGGCCGGAATGCTGACGATGGGCTTGTTTTCCTCGCTGCTGGTACTGACGCTGGTGCGCGACCTGGGCTTGCTGGCGCTTGGACTGGCCGGCGCCGCCGCCCCCGCCATCGTGCGTGGCACGGCCATGGCGGTGCCGCTGCTGGCGCTGGGCGTGACCCTGGTTGGCCTGGTCAATGCCCGCCGCGTGGCGCGCGTGGTCGATGTGGACGTGCCGATCGCCGGCTTGCCGGCCGCGCTGCACGGCTACTCGATCGTGCAGATCTCCGACGTGCACGTGGGACCGACCATCAAGCGCGGCTATCTGAACGCCATCGTCACCAAGGTCAACGCGCTCAATCCGGACGCCATCGCCATCACGGGTGATCTGGTCGATGGCAGCGTGCGGCGCCTGCGCGCCCACACCGAGCCGCTGGCGCGCCTGTCGGCCCGCGATGGCACTTTTTTCGTCACCGGCAACCACGAATACTATTCCGGCGCCGACGAGTGGATCGCCGAGATGCGCCGCCTTGGCCTGACGGTGCTGATGAACGAGCACGTGGTGTGCGAGCGCGGCGACGCGGCCCTGATGATCGCCGGCGTGACCGACTTCACGGCGCACCATTTCGACGAATCGCACCGCAGCAATCCGCGCGCGGCGGCGGCCGGCGCGCCGGACCACGTGACCGTGCGCATCCTGCTGGCACACCAGCCGCGCAGCGCCCCTGCCGCAGCGGACGCCGGCTTTCACTTGCAGCTCTCGGGCCACACGCACGGCGGCCAGTTCTTCCCGTGGAACCTGTTCGTGCCCTTGCAGCAGCCGTTCACGGCGGGCCTGAACCGCATGCGCGAGCTGTGGGTCTACACCAGCCGGGGCACCGGGTACTGGGGACCGCCCAAGCGCTTCGGCGCGCCGTCCGAGATCACGCGCGTGCGCCTGGTTGCGGCGTGAGGGATGGCGGCCGGCCGAATTAAATGGCGGCGACCCTTGACCGTCACCCGCCGCTGCCAGTATGATTCGGGTCAGCGGAGTGTGGCGCAGTCCGGTAGCGCACCTGGTTTGGGACCAGGGGGTCCAAGGTTCGAATCCTTGTACTCCGACCAGCATGATTGAAAAAGCCGACAAGATATTGTCGGCTTTTTCGCATTCAAGCCTAGCAGCATGCGCGGAGCGGTTCAAGGAACTGGACGCCGACAAGCGCGTCTGGTGGGGCAAGGATGGCAATAACATCCCGGCGCAGAAGCGCTTCCTGAGCGAGGTCAAGCAAGGTGTGGTACCGCAGACTTTGTGGACTTACGAGGCCGTCGGGCACACGCAGGACGCCAAAAAGCAGCTCAACGAGATCTTGCCGAAGGATCGTCACGAGGATGTCTTCTCGACCCCCAAGCCGCTGCAATTGATGGACCGGATCTTGCGATTTGCCACCAATCCCGGCGACCTGGTCGTGGATTTTTTCGCCGGGTCCGGTACGCTCGCGCAAGCGATCCTGCAGCTCAACAAGGAAGGGAAGGGCGACCGGCGCTTTATTCTCGCATCGAATGCCGAGGCGACCGACGCCGAGCCCGAGAAGAACTTATGCCGCGACGTGTGCGCCACCCGGGTGCGCCGCGCGGCGCAAGGATATGCGTCCAGCAAGGACGAGCAGATCGACGGCTTGGGCGGTGGCTTCGCCTACGCCCGCGCGCGCCAGATTCCCGCCCACCGGCGCGATCGTCTACACCTGGACCCCGGCGGCACTGGCGGGAATGGTCAATCAAAACAATCTGCGAGAAGTTCCGGCAGACCTGACGCGTGGCTTCCGGTTCGGCAAACTGGGAGGAGAGCAAGCGTGAGCCGTATCGATCCGATGGTGTTTCAAGAGCGGCACATCAGCGCGATCGTGGCGCGCTTCCAGAATTTGCGCGATGACTACAAGCGCCTCGCCAATCCGAAAGAAACTCGGCAAGCTTCGCAAGCAGTCGGCCGCAGGCAGCGTCGGCCCACCGCGCATGTCTTGAATTACGGTTATGTGTTCCTGGCAAACCGCGAAAGCCACGAAGGCTTGAAAGAGGCCGCCGCCGTCATCAACAAGCTGAAGGAGCATACGGCCCATGCCATGCCCGAAACGGTCGTTACCATCACGGCGGACTCGTCGTTTGTGCAGCTTGTAAAAACCGGGCAAACGGCGGCCATTTTCCCTGATGGGCCGCAGCGCAAGGACGCCGCGCCGCTATGGCGGGAGGCCACGTCCTTGTTTTCCGGCGCGCCGACGAGCAACTCGTCGACGACGGGCTGTCCGCGGCAGGGCGCCTGCGATACGAGTAAGCGCTACGGCGTCCGGACGACTACGGATCGCCATCACTCCGGCACGCTTGCTGCAAATGCGCTATCGTTGGAATCCTTCCGCCCTTTTCCAGGATGTCACGCATGTCACGCACGTTCCACCAGCCAGTGTTGTCCCTACTCGCCGCCAGCCTGTTCAGTGGCGGCGCGTTCGCCGCCGCCCCCGGCAACGACCCCGCCGCCCTGGCGAAAATCCGCGACACCGCGCTCGAAAGCGGCTGGGCCTACGAGCGCCTGGCCGACATGACGGATCTGATCGGGCCGCGCCTGTCCGGATCGGCCGGCGCCGCCGCCGCCGTCACCCAGGTGGCCGACGCCATGCGCAAGCTGGGCGCCACGGTGACGCTGCAACCGGTCAAGGTGCCGCACTGGGTGCGGGGCGAAGAAAAGGGCGAGCTGGTGGACTACCGCGGCCGGCCGTCCGGCGTGACCCAGCGCGTGGTGCTCACCGCTTTGGGCGGTTCATCCGCCACCCCGGCGGCGGGGCTGGTGGCGAGCGTGATCGTGGTGCGCAGCTTCGATGAACTCAAGGCGCGCAGCGCCGAGGTGAAAGGCCGCATCGTGCTGTTCGACGTGGCCTTCGACCAGGGCATGGCCGATCGCGGCCAGGCCTCGCAAGCCTACCGCCAGGGCTCGAAATACCGGGTCGGCGGCCCGCGCATGGCCGCTGAAATGGGTGCGGCGGCGGCGCTGGTGCGCTCGGTCGGCGGCGCCGACTTCCGCCTGCCGCATACCGGCAACAGCGGCATGAAGGATGGCGCGCGCATTCCGGCGGCCGCCGTCAGCGCCGAAGACGCCATGCTGATGGTGCGCCTGGCCGCGCGCGGTCCGCTCAGCATGCGCCTGACGCTCACCCCGCAGATCCTGCCCGACGCCGACAGTTTCAACGTCATCGCCGACTGGCCCGGCACCGACAAGGCCGACGAAATCGTGGTCGTCTCCGGCCACCTCGATTCCTGGGACCTGGCCACCGGCGCCAATGACGACGGCACCGGCGTGGCCAGCGCGATGGGGGTGATCGAGACGCTGAACAAGCTCGACTACCGGCCGCACCGCACGATCCGCGTGATCGCCTGGGCCAACGAGGAAAACGGCGGACGCGGGGCGCAAGCGTATTTCGAGGCGAACAAGGCGGCGCTCGGCAAGCAGATTGCCGCGATCGAGAGCGACAGCGGGGCAGGGCGTCCGTTCGGCCTGCGCGCCAGCGTGACGGCGCGCGATGCGGCGCAGTTCGCGCCCTTGCAAGCCGCGCTCGAACCGATGGGCGCCGGCGCCTTCCAGCGCGTCGATGTCATGGGGTCGGGCGACCTGCACGAACTCGAACAGGCCGGCGTGCCGAGTTTTACGCCGCTGCTCGACACCTCGGACTACTTCCATTACCACCATTCGGCCGCCGATACGCTCGACAAGGTCAACCCGGCCAACCTGCGCCGCCACGTGGCGCTGATGGCCGCCACCAGCTGGTTCCTGGCCAATACCGACAAGCCGGTAGCGCGCTGGGTCGACGCCACCAAAGAGTGAAACCGGCTCAGAACGCGTTGAGCGGAATCTTCAGGTAGCGCACGCCGTTCGCTTCGGGTGGCGGCAGTTCGCCGGCCTGCAAGTTGACCTGGATCGCGGGCAGGATCAGGGTCGGCATGGCGAGCGTGGCGTCGCGCGCGCTGCGCATGGCGACGAAATCGGCCTCGCTTACGCCATCGCGCACGTGGATATTGTGGGCGCGCTGCGCGGCCACGGTGGTCTGCCACGCCGCTGCGCGGCCGGCGGGCGGATAGTCGTGGCACATGAACAGGCGCGTGGCGGGCGCCAGCGCGAGGAGGCGCCGCGCCGACCGGTATAGCTGCGCCGCGCTGCCGCCGGGGAAGTCGCAGCGCGCGGTGCCCACATCCGGCATGAACAAGGTATCGCCGACGAAGACGGCATCGCCAATCGCGTACGCCATGTCGGCCGGCGTGTGGCCCGGCACGTGCAGCGCGCGCGCTTGCAGTTCGCCGATGGCGAACATGTCGTCGGGCTCGAACAGATGGTTAAACCGGGTGGCCCCGCCCGGATCGGCGAACAGCGCGGAAAACGCACGCTGCACGGTGCGGATGCCGGCGCCGATGCCGGTGCGCCCACCCAGTTGCGCGGCCAGGTAGGACGCCCCCGACAGGTGGTCGGCGTGGGCGTGGGTTTCGAGCAGCCAGGCGACGCTGAGCGCATTGGCGCGCACGAAATCGATGACGCGGTCGGCCGATGCGGTGGCGGTGCGGCCCGAGCACGCATCGAAATCGAGCACCGGGTCGATGATCGCGCAGGGCGTGCCCGGGCCGGCGAACACCACGTAGGTGATGGTGGCGGTGGCGTCGTCGAAAAAAGCCTGGATCTGTGCTTGCATGGAGAAGGCGGCTGTCATGGATGCCTGATTATATTCCCACGGCACGTAGAAAAGCCCGGCGCTTCCTTTTGGAACTGGCCGGGCCGGTTGCGCTGTGGCGCGACTAAAAATTCAGTCGCGGCAGGTAGTTACCCGGGATGATGCCGAAGACCGACAGGACGATCAGGATCAGGAGAATGATGAACAGCACGCGGACGATCTGCGCCACAGGCGCCGGCAGTGGCAGCATGCTGACGAGCCACCAGATCAGTCCGAAGACGACCAGGTAAACGATGAGGCTGATGAGGATATTCATGATGGTTTCCAATACGGCTGTTGTTATATAAGTAGTGCTTCGGAGTAGGCAGAACGGACGATATCGGAAAAGCATCGGTCGATCCGTTCGGTAGGGCACATAGCGCATGCTTGCATGACGCCGGCGTGGCCGCTGTCAATCGATAAGCAGGCGGCGGATGGCGCGTGCCCGGCCGCGAAATGGCCGGCCGTACATGGTCTGGATGCCGCTGGTGAAATTTTGTCCCCACACCAGGTGCGCGCGCGGCAACTGCGTTTCGCATGACCAATACCACATGCGCTGGAAGTGCTCGCGCAGGTTGGCATACAGCAGCGCCAGCTCGCGCCGGGTTGGCAATTCGCCCCCGCATTGCGCCGCCCAGTCGCACGCAAGTCCCCACGGAACTTCTTCTAGCTCGTCCGGTAGCAACACCAGATGGTGGTCCCGGCAGTTGTTCTTTCCAAGAATCAGACCGGCGTAGAGCTCGCCAGTGGGAAGGGTGTGTTTGACACTCGTGTAGTCGCGCATGGGTTCTCCGTCAGTTTGCAGGTCTTGCTTAGAGCGGCCTGACGAAGCCAAGTTGCACTTAAGTGTTTGATTTCTATGTGGGAATTAAAAGTGCGGTTCTTATACTTGACAAAAATTTTCCTGTCAAACAGTTGAACCTAAACATTTGATCGGGCTCAAACCTTACTCATTCATGTCACAAGGTAAGGAAGCTGTAATGAAAAAATTTGTCACTTTTGCTTCGGACATCCGTGTCGGTACGTTGCTGTGCAGTAGCATGACGGTCTTGCTGACCGCGTGCGGCGGTGGTGCCGACGAGCAGGGCTTGTCCCAGGCTAAGCAGCAAACGCAGACGGCCGGCTATATCGTCAGCACCGAAACGAGCGCTGCCGCCACGGCGCCGGTCGATGCGCTGATGGCGATCCGCGCCGACGGCGACCAGGCCGAACCCGCCGCCCTCGTCCCGCAGGGCACTGGCGCCGATGCCGCGAGCAGCAGCGCAACGATCTATACCGAGAAAGATTTTGCCCTGACTGGCTATGGCGCCGGCGACGCCATGCCAGCCAAGGCCGGCGCGACGGCGTACGGCGCCAGCGATGCCGCCGCCCTGGCCGCCGCCGCAGCCACCACCACCACCACCGCCGCGCAAGGATCGGCGCAGGCGGCACCCGTCATCCCATCGACCACCTACAAATTTTACGTGGCACCGAACGGCAACGATCGTAACGCGGGCAGCGCCTCCGCGCCGTTCAAGACGCTGGCGCGCGCGGCGAAAGCGGCTAAAGCAAGCACCACCGTGTTCGTGGCGCCCGGCACCTATCCGGGTGGCATCAAGACCAACGTCAGCGGCTCCGCGAATGGGCGTATCTATTTCGTGTCGAGCACGAAGTGGGGCGCCAAGATCGTGGCTGCCGGTTCCAGCGGCAAGACCGGCTGGGATAACCGGGGCAGCTATGTGGACATCGTCGGCTTTCACGTCGATGGCAGCGGCGGCAAGTGGACCGGGGGCATCTACAACGGCGGTTCCTACGACATGATCCGCGCCAACTATGTGCATCACATCGCCAAGGGCGTCGGCTGCACCAGCGCCGGCGGCTCGGCCATCGGCGTGGACAGTTATTACAAGGGCGTCAAGTCGGACGTGATCGGCAACCTCGTGCACGACATCGGCCCCGCCGGCTGCCGCTTTGTGCAGGGTATTTACGTCAGCACCTCGGGCAGCGTGAAGAACAACGTGGTGTACCGCGTGGCGGAAGGGGCGATCCACCTGTGGCACGATGCCAACCACGTGATCATCACCAACAACACGGTGACGACCTCGAACACCGGCATCATCGTCGGCGGCGGCGACTTCTATCACACCAGGGGACCGAACGATTTCACTGCGGTGTACAGCAACATCGTGTACGACAACAAGATGGGCGTGTCGGAGCAGGGCAAGACCGGTAAGAACAATACCTACCGCAACAACCTGGTATTCCAGAACTCGACCTATAACTGGAAACTCAACAATGGCCTGAAACATACCGCGACCGTCACCTCGGCGCCCTTGTTCGTGGCCTACGCGCGGACCGGCACGCCGGACCTGCGCCTGAGCAGCAGCTCGCCTGCGATCGGACGCGGCACGCCGACCGAGTCGCTCGACTACGACTTCCTGGAAAAGCCGCGTAATGCGACGACCGGTTTCGACATCGGCGCCTATCAGCACTAAACAGCGGTAAAACAGCAGCTAACTCCACCGATGCCGCCGGTCTGTCATGGCCGGCGCATCGTCAATCCGCACGCCCGGTAACGACGCCGGGCGTGCGCTTCGCGCAGCGATCCGGTACGATGAAGGGCGAACCCCCCATTGTTGAAGGAGATCCCCGATGTTGCGAATTTCGATGTCCGATTGCCTGAGCGTTGCGCTGATGACGCTGGCGCTGCCTGCCGCGCTGGCCCAGTTGCCCACCAGCGACGCGGCGCCTGCCGCCAAAGGCTGGCGCGCGGAATTGGTCAGCGAAGGCCTGTCCCATCCGTGGTCGAGGCGTGGTTGCCTGACGGACGCCTGCTGGTCACTACCAAGGAAGGCACGCTGCATCTGCTCAAGGGCAAGCGCTTCGAGCAAGTCGCGCTGGAGGGCTTGCCGCCGGTGTTTACGAACGGGCAGGGCGGCCTGCTCGATATTGCCATCCATCCGGGCGACAAGAAAAATCCGCGCATTTACATGACCATGGCCACCGGCACCGATGAGGCCAACCGCACCACCCTGGTCCAGGGCGTGTTCGACGGCAAGCGCGTGCATGGCATCAAGACCTTGTTCCGCGCCCAGCCCGACAAGAGCGGCGGCCAGCATTTCGGCGCGCGCCTGTTGTGGCAAAAGGATGGCAGCTTGTTGATGAGCATCGGCGACGGCGGCAATCCGCCCCAGCAGGTGGGCGGCATGCTGGCGCGCGACCAGGCCCAGAACCTGGGCAGCCATAACGGCGCCATCTTGCGCCTGACCGATGCCGGCAAGGCGGCGCCCGGCAATCCGCTGGCGGCCCGCCCGGGCGCGCTGCCGGAAATCTGGAGTTACGGCCACCGCAACATCCAGGGCATGGCGCTCGATGCCAATGGCCGCGTGTGGGCCACCGAACACGGGCCGCGCGGCGGCGATGAACTTAATCTGGTCGAAGCGGGTCAAAACTATGGATGGCCCCTGCAAAGCTATGGGCGCGATTATCGAACGGGTGAACCGGTCGGCCAGCTGGTCGTGCCCGGCATGACGCAACCGAAGATTGCATGGGTGCCTTCGCCGGGCGCGTCCGGCCTGACCCAGTACAGCGGCAGCCAGTTCCCGCAATGGCGCGGCAGCCTGTTCAGCGGCGGGCTGGCGAGTACCGACGTGCGGCGCATCGTGCTGGACAAGGACGGCAATGTGGTGTCGCAGGAGCGGCTGGAAATCGGCAAGCGCGTGCGCGATGTGCGCCAGGGGCCTGACGGGCATCTGTACGTGATTACCGATGAAGACAACGGCCAGTTGCTGCGTATCGTGGCGCGGTGAGCGGTGAGCGGTGAGCGGTGAGCGGTGAGCGGTAAGCGGGAAACGGTGAGCGGCTTCCGGTTGCGGTAGGCGCGGGCCTGGCATGCGCCGGGTCAAGGATGCATGCGCCGGTCATACCCGTGGCCGGGCATGACTGCAGCGGCGCGGGTCAGGCCGGCAAGGCCGATAGCGCCGTGCTGTCCAGGCCCGTCAGTTCAATCGGCGCGAAGTGCGCCGCTGCGGATGGGCTGTCTTGCACCTGATCGGTCGGGTTCTGCGGTCGCGGCAACTTGGCAATGGCGGCGTTGATGTCGGGCTGGAAGGTCTCGATGGTGGTGTAGGCCGTGACGGTCGACAACAGGGTGCGAACCGCAGCCGCTGCGGCACTGCCGTTATACAAGGCCGCCTCCGCAGGCAAATCGAGCGCGGCGGTGAAGTTCCACGCAATGCTGATTTTTTGGGTAATGGTTTGCTGATCGATCCAGCCCAGGTCCGATGTGTTCGATTGCGCACCGCCGAGTATCGCCAGCGAGGCATTGGCGCGGGTGAGCTTGCCCGAATCGATGGCCGACGACCAGAAATCGAGTCCGGCCTGCTGCGGGTCGCGGTTCAGGATATTGTTGAAGATGCCTTTGATAAAGGTTTTGGTATCGCCCGGATAGAGCGCCTTCGATTCGGCGCTCGTGCCGAAAGAATCGATGAGGTTCCTGATGCCTGCGTCGCTGGCATACTTGCTGCTCAGGTCGCTCGCGTTGTCCGGTGCTTTCAGTCCCGCCAGTTGCGCCTGGAAGCTGCGCAGGCCGGCGGGATCGGCGGCGCGCCCGAAATAGCTCAGATACAGCGACTCCGCCAGCACGCTGTACTCGAAGTCGACAATGCGGTCGGCAAAAGCCACATGCTCCACGCCGCGCAGGTAATCGGCGCCTTCGGTCGCGTACTTGGGCGTGACCATCATGCCGGTGCCGAAATTGATGACGTCGTAGGATGAGCGGTCGCCCGGGTAGACCACGGTATCGTTGCCATTCCCGGCGTCCACCGTTTCGCCGCGCAGGGTCGAATACAGCTTGTCCGTGCCATCGGTGCCGCCCACGTAGTAGGGTTTGCTCGCGGGGGCGGTGGGGTCCATGTCCGCGTACAGCGTCACACCGCTTACCGGCAATCCCGTCCTTGGCATCAGGAGCGCCTGGATATAGACCGTACCCGAGTACGGGGCAATGAAATCGTGCAGGAAAACGCTGCTGTCGGCGGACACTTCGTGCTCCCAGGCGATGCATTTGCCGTCGCTGTCGTAAAGCATGATCTGTGCTTCTTGCTGCCCGTTATACGCCCGAACACCATAGTGCGTGCCCGCCACCGCTGTCCAGCTGTGCACCGGGTGCGTGCTCAGGCTCGGATTCTGGTCGACCGCGCCTGCTGACATATCCCATCCGAATTCCATCGACCCACGCACATACGGTTTCAAGGTCAGTTTGCTGGCCGATGCCATATTGTCGGCGCTCAGCAAAATACGGGAATCGGTGTAGATCGTTGTCATGCTGCATCCTTATCGGTTGGCGAAAACTCAAACCGGGATCTTACTGATATTCGTAAGGGAAATCACATAAAGTTATGTTGAAATAACTAATTATGTCATTTTGCAACGATTGCGCTGCGTGCCCGGCGTGGGGAGCGATGGCGGCAAAAAAAGCCCACGCATGCGTGGGCTGGCTGCTGGCTGGCAAGCCCCATGCCTGCCGGTCCGAGCGTCATGCGGGGCGGGCGGCGCGGGCATCCGGCCCGCCGCCACGCCAGTGCTGACCGGTAAGGACGTCAGCTATCCATATCGCTGCCCGAGTGCGCGCTCTGGTCCGACGCGCCCGCACCACCGGCGGCGGCGTCGGACGCCCCCACCGGCGTCTGGCCGAAGGACTGGATGGTGCCGCCCATGAACTCGTACCCGGTGAGCGACGGCCCCCACGACGAGCCGTTCCACCACTTGTGGTACAGCGCGCTGTCCGAGCCCGTGGCAAACACATCGAGCCGGTTGGCGGCCCACGACACCGCACGCGGTTGCGAGGACAGGATGCCGCCCATGTATTCGAAGCCGGTCAGCGACGGGCCCCAATTGCTGCCGTTCCACCACTTGTGATACAGCGCGCTGTCGGTGCCGACCACGAACACATCGATGCGGTTCGGACCCCATGACACCGCCTCGGGGTTGCCAACGCACACGCCGCCGAGGCGTTCCAGGTTGTTCCCGGCAGGCAGCCAGGCACTGCCGTTCCACCACTTGTGATACAGCGCGCCATCGGTGCCAGTGACGAAGACGTCGAGGCGGTTGGTGCCCCAGGCCACCGCGCGCGGCGCCGAGGTGCATATGCCGCCCAGTTTTTCATAACCGGTCAGCGACGGCCCCCAGTTGCTGCCATCCCACCACTTGTGATACAGCGCGCGGTCGGTGCCGATGACGAACACATCGAGCCGGTTCGGTCCCCACGAGACGACTTCGGGCTGCTCCATGATGATGCCACCCATGTTTTCGTAGCCGGTCAGCGATGGTCCCCAGGTCGATCCGCTGCGCCACTTGTGGTACAGGGCGCGGTCGGTGCCGATGACAAACACGTCGAGCCGGTTGGGACCCCACGAAATGGCGCGCGGGTCGCCGATGCACACGCCGCCCAGATTGGTATAGCCGGTGAGCGAAGGCGACCAGGTGCTGCCGTTCCAGGACTTGTGATACAGCGCGCTGTCGGTACCGGTCACGAACAGGTCCAGGCGGTTTGGCTGGGTCGAGATCGCCTGCGGCGCGCTGGTGCCGATACCGCCCATGAATTCGTAGCCGGTCACGGACGGATTCCAGCTGGAGCCATTCCACCACTTGTGGTTCATGCCACGGTTCGTTCCCAGCGCGAACACGTCGAGCCGGTTCGGACCCCACGACACCACCGGGGACGAACTGGGCCGACGCGGACTCGCCTGCATCGCCAGCGCTTGCGCGTCGGGCGTGTCCGCCTGCGCCATGCCGGCCGCCGCAGGCTGGCTCATCATGTGAGCGCCCGGCATGCCGTGCGCGCTGGCCGGGGCGGCGGCGCCGCTGCCGGCGTCCGACATCCCGTCACTGGTGATTGAATCCGTCATTTCCGATTGCATCGATTTCATGCTGTTTCCCTTTCGGTTCGTTGATGGTCTTCCTGCGCGGCGTCGTGATGACGGCGCAGACGCGCAGGCCTGTATACATTATCGACGCATTCCACAAGGGAACTTTTGACGGATGTGAAGGGGCGATGCTGCCGTTTCCGGATGCGGGAATAAAAATACCTATCGAAAAATCAAAGCAATAGATTTCCAATTGGAAACTAAATTGCGACACCTGCCGCGCGAACTTGCCGCCTGCGACACCCTGCGGCGCTGGCGCTGGCGCTGGCACCGGTACTGGCGTTGCCGCCAGTGCCCGTCCTGCCGGTACTGTTGCCGCTGCTACCGGTGCCGCCGCCGGCGCCTTCGCTAGTCGTCGCCCGGCCCCTCGCCAGGCATGGTGTCCGCCATCAGCCGCAGATCGTCGTCATCTTCTTCGTCGTCATCCGGTCCGTCCGGCGTTTGCAGATCGTCGTCCGGAAACGGGAAACTCGCGTCCGGCACGCCGCGCGGGCGCGACAGGGGTGACGGCATGGCGCCGGTCTGGTCGTTTTCGTGAGCATTGGACATGGCAAGTCTCCACTGAAGTGATGACTCGTTGGACAAGGGCGTACCCTGCAAAGTTCCCGCCCGGTTTGTGCGCGCGCATCAACCGGCGTGGCGCCGCCGTGCAATCAGCAGGCCGGCGACGCCGATGCCGATCAGGCCGAGCGAAGCCGGCTCCGGCACCGGAACCGGCACCGGAATGGTCGGCACCGTGGTCGCCGCATTGCTCAACGAGAAACTCAGATCGTTGAACTGGTAAGGGCCGCCACGCAAATCTTCAAAACTGACCAGCGCGCTTCCCGGCATCCAATCCTGCTGCACCCGCGCGTGCGGGCGCCGGTCCGGATTGCGGCTGGCGGAACCGCTGTAAAAATCGCGTCCCGTCGTATTCACGTGCAGGCGAAACATCAGTTCACTGCCAGCCACGAACCGGCCGAGGTTGAAGATGCCGCCGGGCGGCGTGCTGCGGTTGCTGAACATGAACACATCGTTATTGTCGATCCCGTCATCGGTAAACAAATACAGGTCGTTGGCATAGTTGGCCGAGCTGCCCTGATAAGTTGCCACGATGGCGCCCGCGTTCGCGGCGAGCACGGCCAGCCCCTCGGTTCCGGGCGAGGCGATGGGAATGGCGAACGCCGCCCCGGGCGCGAGTAGCGCGGTCAAGGCCACGCCGCCGGCAATGAGTCGAGAAAAGAATGTCATGCGCGTGCTCCCTGCATCAGATCTGATATTTCGAAGTATGAAATACGACGGAGAAGTCCCATCATAGCGACTACCCGATGGCGCCGGAGCTATGCGATTTGCGTATAGCTTTTTATCGAATATTCATATTTCAGAGCTAGCTCGGAGGCTTAGACTGCTTGTCATTCTTGACTAATGGCTAAGCAATGAAAATCATCAAACTGACGACGTACCGGGTTCCGCCGCGCTGGATGCTGTTGAAGATCGAGACCGACGAAGGCGTCGTCGGCTGGGGCGAACCGGTGATCGAAGGCCGTGCGCGCACGGTCGAAGCAGCGGTCCACGAGATGACGCCATTCCTGATCGGCCAGGACCCGGGCCGCATCAACGACCTGTGGCAAGCCATGTACCGTGGCGGTTTCTACCGGGGCGGCGCGATCCTGATGAGCGCCATCGCCGGCATCGACCAGGCCTTGTGGGACATCAAGGGCAAGTTGCTCGGCGTGCCGGTCTACGACCTGCTGGGCGGCCGGGTACGCGACAAGATGAAGATGTACAGCTGGGTGGGCGGCGACCGTCCGCTTGATGTCATCGCCGGCATCCGCAAGCTGCGCGAAGTCGGCATCGACACCTTCAAGATGAACGGCACCGAGGAAATGCGCATGCTCGACAGCGCCCGGTCGGTCGACCAGGCGGTCGGACGCATCGCCGACATCCGCGAAGCCTTCGGCAACGAGATCGAATTCGGCATCGACTTCCACGGCCGCGTGGCAGCGCCCATGGCCAAGGTGCTGCTGCGCGCCCTCGAACCGTACCGCCCCCTGTTTGTCGAAGAGCCGGTGCTGGCCGAGCAGGCCGAGTATTATCCGCGCCTGGCCGAATCGACCTCGATCCCGCTGGCGGCCGGTGAGCGCATGTACTCGCGCTTCGAATTCAAGCGCGTGCTCGAACAGGGCGGCCTGGCGATCCTGCAACCCGACCTGTCGCATGCGGGCGGCATCACCGAATGCGTCAAGATCGCCGCCATGGCCGAAGCCTACGACGTCGCCGTGGCCCCGCATTGCCCGCTCGGCCCCGTGGCGCTGGCGGCCTGCCTGCACCTCGACTTCGTATCGCACAACGCCGTGCTGCAGGAGCAGAGCATGGGCATCCATTACAACCAGGGCGCCGAACTGCTCGACTACGTCAAGAACAAGGAAGACTTCCGCATGGAAGGCGGCTACATCGCGGCCCTGACCAAGCCGGGCCTGGGTGTCGAGGTGGACGAAGAACGCGTGATCGAGGCCAGCAAGAATGCGCCCGACTGGCGCAATCCGCTGTGGCGCCATGAAGATGGCAGCGTCGCCGAGTGGTAGCAGTCAAAAAAAGACGCAAGCAATACCATAATAATAACGGAGACAAGATGCACCTGATCGTCAAATGCCTGGCGCCGCTGGTGGCGGGCGCCTTTGCCAGCACCGCGTGCGGCCAGGCCCTGCTGCACATCGACGCCAGCGCGCCGGCCAGGGCGCCGCTCGAAAACCAGCTGCAAATGGGCGCCTCGGTGTCGCCGTCGGGTGAGCGCATCGGCGCCAACAGCCAGTACCTGACCCGCAACGGCAAGCCGTGGATGCCGGTAATGGGCGAATTCCATTACAGCCGCACTCCGGCCGACGAATGGGACGCGGAGCTGCGCAAGATGAAGGCGGCCGGCATCGGCGTCGTCGCCACCTACATCATGTGGAACCACCACGAAGAGCGGCAGGGCACGTACGTCTGGAACGGCCAGCGCGACCTGCGCCGCTTCGTGCAGCTGGCCGCTAGCGCGGGCCTCGACGTGGTGGTGCGGGTCGGCCCCTGGGTGCACGCGGAAGTGCGCTATGGCGGCATTCCCGACTGGGTAGTGGGCGCCATGCCCACGCGCGGAGACGACCCGCAGTACCTGCGCCACGTGGCAGGCCTGTACGGCCAGATCGGCCGCCAGCTTAAAGGCTTGCTGTGGAAGGATGGCGGGCGCGTGATCGGCGTGCAGATCGAAAACGAATACAACCTCAATGGCCCGGGCGAAGGCGCCGGCCATATCAGCACCCTCAAGCGCATGGCACGCGCGGTGGGCCTGGACGTGCCGCTGTACACCGTCACCGGCTGGGACCAGACCGTGTATCGGTCCGGTGAAGTCACGCCGGTGTTCGGCGGCTATCCCGACGAGCCATGGGCGCGCTCCACCGGTGAACTGCCGCCGAAAGAAACCTACGCCTTCCGTTTCGACAGCCGCGTCAGCGGCGACCTTGGTGCGCAGACCAAGGCCAGCGCGCGCGGCAGCGCCGACACCGATATCGACAAAACCCCGTTCCTGGGCGCCGAATATGGCGCGGGCATGCCGTTCATGTACCGCCGCCGCCCGGTGGTATCGAGCGACGACATCGCGTCGATGCTGCCGGTGCAGCTGGGTTCCGGCGTGAACCTGGCCGGCTACTACATGTTCCACGGCGGGCGCAATCCGGTCGGCATGACCACGCTCGAAGAAAGCACGCTCACCGGCGGCTACAACGACACGCCGATGATCAGCTACGACTTCCAGGCGCCACTCGGTCCGGATGGCCAGCAGCGCCCCGTGCTCACGCGCCTGCGTCCCTTCCATCTGTTCATGCGCGACTTCGGCGAGCGCCTCGCGCCCATGACGGTGCGCAAACCCGACGTGGTGCCGACCGGCCCGGACGACCTGACAACGCCGCGCTTTTCCGTGCGCAGCCAGGGTGACAGCGCGTTTCTGTTCGTGAGCAACCACGTGCGCCAGTATCCGATGCCGGTGCAGCGCCAGGTGCGCTTCTCGGTCAAGCTGCCCGGCCAGAACGTGGAGTTCCCGCGCCAGCCGGTCGACCTGGCCGACGGCGCTTACTTCATCTGGCCGGTCAACATGGACCTGGACGGCACCCGCCTGGCGTATGCCACGGCGCAGCCGGTGGCGCGGCTCGATAGTGGCAAGGCCGGCATCGTGTACGTGTTCGCGGCCAGCGCCGGCATCCCGGTCGAATTGGGGTTCGACGCCGCCGCCAGCAGCCTGACAGCGCCCGGCGCCCGCATCGCCCAGGACGGCGGCAAGACCGTCGTCGACGGCATCGCCCCCGGCACGCAGGCGGCGGTGACGATCCGGCGCGCCGGCAAGCCGCCCGTGACGCTGCTGGTGCTCACGCCGGAACAATCGCAGCAACTGGCCATCGGCCAACTGGCCGGCCAGCGCCGCCTCGTGATCGGCGCCCAGCTAACCTGGTTTGCCGACGGTGGCTTGCGCATGCGCTCGGACGGCAATCCGGCCTTCCGCTTCGCCGTCTATCCGGCGCTGGCGCGCACGCCCAAGGCCGACATGCCGCTCAACGCCGGCCAGGATGGCATGTTCCAGTCCTTTGCCGCCACGCTGCCGGCGCGCAGCCCTGAGGCGACGTTCAAGCCGGTGCGGGCGGCGCGTCCAGTGCGTCCGGTGATGATCGGCGGCATGGCCAACGCCGCGCTGCAACCGCTGCCCGAGAGCTTCAGCGCCGCTGCGGCCTGGTCGGTCGAGCTGCCGCGCGACACGAACCGGCTCGACGCGCTGGTCGAACTCGATTTCGTCGGCGACATCGGACGCCTGTTCAACGGCACCCGCATGCTGGACGACTGGTACTACAGCGGCTACGGCTGGCAGTTCGCGGCGCGCCACGCAGGCAGTGGTCCGCTGACCCTGTCGGTGCTGCCGCTGCGCGCCGACGCCCCGGTCTATATTCCGAAGGAAGGCCGCCCGGACTTCGGCGGCAAGGAGCAGATCGCCGAACTGCGCGCCGTGCGCGTGACGCCGATCTACCGCCTCGACGTGAAGCCGTGAACCGATGACAGCGCCATCTTCACGTTTGTCGCAGCATCCCGGGCGCTGCCTGCGCTGGGACGCGCGCAGCCACCGCTGGTGGTGGGCGGGAAGCGGCGCGCACGCGGTGCACGCCGTCGCCGAGCGCGACCCGGCGCCGCTGGCCTGCCGCCTGCCCGATGCCGCCGGCCTGCTGGCGCACTGCGCGTCGGGGCGCGTGCTGCTCGGCCTGAGCAAGCGCCTCGGCTTTTCCGAGCCGGGCCGCGACGCCAGAGCGCGCCAGTTGCGTGTACAGCCGCTGGTGGCGGTCGACGCCGCCGAACCGCGCACGGCGATCAGCGACGGCTGCACCGACCGCAGCGGCTTCCTGGTATTCGGCACCCGCAACGTGGCCGAGGACGGACGCGCGATCGGCAGTTTTTATCAGTTGTCAAACAAGTACGGCTTGCGCAGGCTGGCCTTGCCGGTGGTGGCCGAAGCGAGCGCGATCTGCTTCAGCGCCGACGGCAAGCGCATGTTTTTCGCCGACGCGCGCGGCAGCGATCTGCTCGCCTGCGACTACGACGCCGAGCGTGGCCGCGTGGGCGCCGTCAGGGTGTTCGCGCAGCTCGATGCCGGCGCCACCCCGCGCGGCGCGGCGCTGGACGCCGCCGGCTGCCTGTGGAACGCCCAGCCGGGCCAGTTGGTCCAGTACGCGCCCGGCGGCAAAGTGGTACGGCGCATTGCGCTCGATTGCAGCAGCATCGCTTTTGGCGGTGCTGGTCTTACGCAGCTCGCCGCGGTAGGCGAGGGCGGTTTGTTTACCGTGTCTGTACCCGGCGTCGCGGGCCAGCCAGACAGTCCATTCGACGATCATCCATCACAATAATTCAACAGGAGACCACCATGAAAACCTTCCCTACTCTCGCAAGACTGGCCGCAGCCGCTGTCGTGGCATGCGCTTTCGGCGCCGCCCAGGCGGCCGGCCCGGTCAAGATCGGCTTCCTGGTCAAGCAGGCCGAGGAACCGTGGTTCCAGGATGAATGGCGCTTCGCCGAGCAAGCCGCCAAGGACAAGGGCTTCACGCTGATCAAGATCGGCATCCCGAATGGCGAAAAAATGATCGCCGCGATCGACAACCTGGCCGCGCAAAAGGCGCAAGGTTTCGTCATCTGCGCACCGGACGTCAAGCTGGGCAAGGCGGTCGAACGCGCCGCCACGCGCAATAACATGAAAGTCATCTCGGTTGACGACCGTCTGCTCGATGGCGCCGGCAAACCGCTGGCGTCGGTGCCGCACATGGGCATTTCGGGCTACGAAATCGGCAAGCAGGTCGGTGCCGGACTGGCCGCCGAAATCAAGGCGCGCGGCTGGAACCTGGCCGAGGTGGGCATCCTGCGCGTGTCGTACGACCAGTTGCCGACGGCGCGCGAGCGCACCATGGGCGCGGTCGATACGCTCAAAGCGGCCGGCGTGCCGGCGGCGAACGTGGTCGATGCGGCGCAATCGAAGACCGATACCGAATCGGCCTTCAACGCCGCCAACATCGCCTACACCAAGCAGCAGCGCTTCAAGCGCTGGGTGGCAGTGGGCCTGAACGATGAAGCGGTGCTCGGCGCCGTGCGCGCGGCCGAAGGACGCGGCATGCGCGGCGACGCCATGATCGGCATCGGCATCGGCGGCAGCAAGACGGCGCTGAACGAATTCGCCAAGCCGCAGCCGACCGGTTTCTTCGGCACCGTGATGATCAGCCCGAAACGCCATGGCTATGAAACCGCCGCCAATCTGTACGACTGGATCGCCACCAACAAGGTACCGGCTGCGGAAACGCTCACCGCCGGCACGCTGATGACACGTGCCAATGCCGCCAAGGTACACGCCGAAATGGAGCGGTGATCCACGATGTCCGCTTACCTCCAGTTTGACCAGGTCTCCAAGCACTTCCCCGGCGTGATTGCGCTCGGGGGCGTCAGCTTCGAGGCCCATGCCGGGACCGTGCATGGCCTGCTGGGCGAGAACGGCGCCGGCAAGTCGACCCTGCTCAAGATCCTGGGCGGGCAGTACCGCCCGGACGGCGGGCGCCTGCTGCTGGACGGGCGCGAAGTGCGCTTCGGGTCGGCCAGCGACGCCATCGCGGCCGGCGTGTCGATCATCCACCAGGAACTGCAGTACGTTCCCGAGTTGACGGTCGCCGAGAACGTCCTGCTGGGCCGCATGCCGACCCGCATGGGCTTTCTCGACAAGGGCGCCGCCAACAAGCTGGTGTCCGAGCGCCTTGCCAAGATCGGCGTGGACCTGGACCCGAACGCGCGCCTGGCCGACCTGTCGATCGCGCAGCGCCAGATGGTCGAGATCTGCAAGGCCGTGATGCAGGACGCCCAGGTCATTGCGTTCGACGAACCGACCAGCAGCCTGTCGCACCGCGAAACGGAAATCCTGTTTCGCCTGGTGCGCGACCTGCGCGCCGAAGGCCGCACGCTGATCTACATCTCGCACCGGCTGGAAGAATTGTATGCGCTGTGCGACGCCTGCACCATCTTCCGGGACGGGCGCAAGGTCGCCACCCATCCGGTGATGGCCGACGTGCCGCGCGACCGTTTGATCAGCGACATGGTCGGGCGCGAGCTGAGCGACATCTACGACTACCGCGAGCGCGAGCTGGGCGCCGAGCGCCTGACGGTGCGCGGCATGGCCGACGGCTGCGATTTTTCGGTGCGCGCCGGCGAAGTGCTGGGCTTCTTCGGCCTGGTGGGCGCCGGGCGCAGCGAATTGATGCGCCAGATGTATGGCGCCGACAAGCGCGCTCCCGGCACCGTGATCCTCGACGGCGCGCAGGTCGCCATGGGCGGGCCGTCGGCGGCCATTTGCGCCGGCATCGTGCTCTGTCCGGAAGACCGCAAGGAGCAGGGCATCCTGGCCCAGTCCCCGGTGGCCGAGAACATCAACATCAGCTGCCGCCGCCACGCGCTGCTGGGCGGCGTGTTCCTGCGCCACGCGCGCGAGGCGGCGCTGGCCGATGAATTCATCGCCCGCCTGCGCATCAAGACCCCCAGCCGCGAGCAGGAAATCCGCCTGCTCTCGGGCGGTAACCAGCAGAAAGTGATCCTGGCGCGCTGGCTGGCCGAACCGGGCCTGAAAGTGCTGGTGCTCGATGAGCCGACGCGCGGCATCGATGTGGGCGCCAAGAACGACATTTACCGCATCATCCACGAAGTGGCTGCGCGCGGCTGCTGCGTGATCGTGGTGTCGAGCGAACTGCCCGAAGTGCTGGGCATTTCCGACCGCGTGGCAGTCATGCGCGGCGGCCGCATCGTCGGCCAGCTGGCGCGTGCCGACGCCGACGAACAAGCGGTGCTGCGCCTGGCGCTGCCCGATACCAATAACGACAGCGACAACGCTGATATCACCTCCCGGAGAACCGCATGAGCACCATCCCACTCACCCACACCGGCGTCCCCGCGCCGGCAGGCCGCCAGCGCGCGCTCCTGATCGAATACAGCATGCCGCTGGCGTACGCGGTGCTGTTTGCCGTGCTGGCGGCCACGGTCGATAACTTTTTCTCGGTCGCCAACGTGGTCGGGTTGATGCTGTCGGTGGCGCAGATCGGCATGGTCGCCTGCACCATGATGCTGTGCCTGGCCTCGCGCGATTTCGACCTGTCGGTCGGCTCCACCATCGCCTTTGCCGGCGTGCTCGGGGCCATGGTCCTGGAACGCACCGGCAGCGTCGCGCTGGCGGTGGGCGCCGGCCTGGGCGCGGGTGCGCTGATCGGCGCCGGTAACGGCGTGCTGATTGCCTACCTGCGCGTCAATGCGCTGATCGCGACCCTGGCCACCATGCTGATGGTGCGCGGGCTGGCCTTCATCGCCTCGCAAGGGCAGGCGGTCGGCATCAATTCCGACGCCTTCATCGCGTTTGGCGACGCCCAGGTGTTCGGGCTGCCGCTGCCGGTGCTGGTGGCCGGCGCCTGTTTCCTGATTTTCGGTGTGCTGCTCAATCATACGGTTTTTGGACGCAATACCCTGGCCATCGGCGGCAATCCGGGAGCGGCGCGCCTGGCTGGCGTCAAGGTCGAGAAGCTGCGCGTGTGGATCTTTCTGCTGCAAGGGCTGGTGACCGCGCTGGCGGGGCTGATCCTGGCGTCGCGCATTACCAGCGGCCAGCCGAATGCGGCGCAGGGCTTCGAGCTCGATGTGATTTCGGCGTGCGTGCTCGGTGGCGTGTCGCTCCAGGGCGGCAAGGCGCGCATCTTCGGTGTGCTGATCGGGGTCTTGATCATGGGGACCGTGGAGAACGTCATGAATCTGCTGAACGTCGATTCGTTTTACCAGTATCTGGTGCGCGGGTCGATTTTGCTGGCCGCGGTGCTGCTCGATCAGTTGAAGGCGCGGGGAGAGCGCCGGACCTAAGTTCGTTTCCGCCACCACCTGCACGTCGTTCCCGCGCCTGGCCCTGCGCGGGAACGACAGATAGTGATCGGAACGTCCGATGTCATATGTGTTGACGTTTTGGCTAGTAAGCATATATCATCGACATCCCTGATTCCCGACAGCCATCCATGTCCGATCCACGCTCCGACCGCTTTGTCCGTTCGCATCTCAAGACCCGCCACCTGGTGCTGCTGGTCGAACTGGGCCGGCACGGCTCCATCATGCACGCCGCGCAGGCCGCGAACCTGACCCAGCCTGCCGCCTCCAAGCTGCTCGGCGAACTCGAACACGCCCTTGGCGTGCAGCTGTTCGAGCGCCTGCCGCGCGGCGTGGCCCCAACCTGGTACGGCCAGGTGCTGATCCGCCGCGCCGGCGCCGCCCTGGCCGAGATGGACGCCGCCCACCAGGAAGTGATGGAACTGCTGTCCGGCCTGCGCGGCCGGGTCGATGTCGGCACCGTGCTCACGCCGTCCACCAGCCTGGTGCCCGAGGCGGTCAATCTGCTCAAGTCGCGCCACGCGCGCGTGCACGTCTCGATCAGCGTCGATACCAGCAAGATCCTGGTGCAGCGCCTGCGGGCCGGCGAACTCGATCTGGTGGTCGGCCGGATTCTCGACACCGGCGCCGCCGCCGAGCTGCATTTCGAGCCGGTCACCGACGAACCCCACAGCCTGATCGCGCGTGCCGGCCATCCGCTGGCCGAGCGCAGCGACCTCACGCTCGACGAACTGGCGCGCCAGGGCTGGATCTTGCCGCCCAACGGCAGCATCCTGCGCGACCGCCTGACCGCCTTGTTCCTCGCGCGCGGCCTCGAACCGCCGGCCGAAACGGTCGAAACGCTGGCCCTGCCCGTGATCGCGCATCTGCTGACCGGCAGCGACATGGTGGTGGCGCTGCCGCTGGAACTGGCCCAGCCCTACCTGCAAACGGGCCTGCTGACGGTGCTGCCGTTCGACTTGAACATCCGCATGGACATGTACGGCATCATCACGCGCCGCCACCACCAGCTGTCGCCCGGCGCCGAGAGCATGCTGGCCACGCTGCGCGAAGTGGCGGCCCTGCGCTATCCCCCTTCGCAAGCTATATGATTTGAGCATGCTTTTTTGTAAATAAGCAATTGGAATCATATTCCTGGAGTCCGTACGATCCTGACCATGACCCGGATTCGCGGACAGCAAAGCGAACTGTGCATGGCAGGACCCTACAACCCAGCAGACCCGTATGAAACAGAAGAAACTCCGTTGGCTGATCGCGAGCCTGTTCGCCTTGCCGCTCGCGGCGGACGCCCACGCCCAAGCCGAGGAGGTGCAGCAAGTGAGCGTGTCCGGCATCCGTTCCCCGGTGCGCAATGCGCTGGCGGTCAAGCAAGCGTCGGACAGCATGGTCGAAGTGATCGCCTCCGAAGATATCGGCAAGCTGCCTGACACCACCATCGCCGAATCGCTTGCGCGCCTGCCCGGCCTGTCGTCCGGCATGGACCGTGGCAACGCCAGCCAGGTGGTGGCGCGCGGCCTGGGTCCGCGCTTCATCGGCGCCACCCTGAACGGACGCGAACTGGCTACGTCGGAGCCGGATCGCTCGGTGCGTTTCGAGCAGTTTCCATCGGAGTCGCTCAGCGGCGCTACCGTCTACAAGACCCAGTCGGCCGAACTGGTGGAAGGCGGCGTGGCCACCACGATCGACCTGAAAACCGTGCAGCCGCTCAAATACAGCGGCCGCCAGGCTTCGCTGCGCGCCGATGCGCTGTACTACGCGCTGGGGCGCGATATCCCGGGCGCGAAAAAGACCGCGCCGCGCGTGGGTGGCATCTATCTGGACCAGTTCTTCGACAAGTCGCTCGGCGTGGCGCTCGCGTTCAGCTACCAGGACCAGCCTTCGCTGCAAAAGAACAAGGATCACTGGGGCTTCAACGAAACGCATTCGGGCGACCTGGATGGCGACGGCAAGGCCGACAAAACGCCGTGGGGCTTCCAGGACAAGGTCTTGCGCGGCACCGACGAGCGCTCCAGCGTCCTCGGGAAAGTCGAATGGAAAGATGGCGAGAGCCTGCTCAGCACCGACGCCTACTACGCGCTGGCCAAGATTCGCGAACCGGGCTTGCAGCACTGGACCGGCGACATCGGCAACTGGGACAACGCCCAGAAGACGCGCTACAGCAAGCTGGATATCCGCGACGGCTACGTGGCCGGCGCCAGCGTGGCCGATGTGGGTTTCAGCAACCACGACTCGCTATGGGTGCAGGATACCAGCACCCTGGCGCTGGGCGTGAACGGCAAAACCACGGCCGGAGCGTGGAAGCTCGAAGCGGACCTGTCCACCTCGCGCGCGCAGCGCGACAGCCAGTGGCGCGACCTGCGCCAGTTCAGCCGTGGCACGGGCACCATCAGCTGGGCCTTCACCGGCAATGAGCGGCAAGACTTCTCGCTCGGCCAGGACAGCGGCAACCGCGCCGGCTTCTGGGGGCCGACGATGCACATCGATACCGACGGCCACCTCAAGGATGAACTGGGCGCGCTGCACCTGAACGCGGCGCGCGATATCGACGTCGGTCCCGTCAACCGCCTCAAGTTCGGCGCGCGCGCCACCCACCGCGAAAAATCGTACGGCCAGACCACCTGGGAGGTCGCGCCGCTGGCGGTGATTCCCGACGCCGACTACGAAACCGTCAACGTGGCCGGCATGGCGCCCTATATCGCGCTGCGCGACTTCGGCGCCAGCACGGCGGCCGCTTTCGGCCCGGGCGCTTTCGACGCGGCGGGCCGCCCGCGCAGCCAGAACGACTTGCTGTCGGGCTGGAAGGTGCGCGAGCGCGGCGCCTCGCTGTACGGCCAGGCCGATCTCGATGGCACGCTGTTCGGCAAAACCTTTCGCGGCAACGCCGGCGTGCGCGTGGTCCACACCAAACAGGCCGGCGAGGGCATGCAGGCGTTCAACGGCGGCGCGCCGACGGCGGTCAGCGAGGGCACCTCGTACACCGAAGTGCTGCCCAGCGTGAACCTGATCTTCAACATGGACGACAAGCAGGAACGCCAGCTGCGTTTGAGCGTCGCGCGTGCCATGTCGCGCGCGCCGCTCGATGAGATGCGCGCCTCGCGCAACCTGAACGTGGACGCCAATCCCACCCAGCCGCTCACGGGCAGCGCCGGCAATCCGCAGTTGAAGCCCATGCTGGCCGACCAGATCGACCTGGCGTACCAGTGGTATTTCGACAAAGGCGCGCTGCTGTCGGCGGGCCTGTTCTACAAGGATATCAGCCGCTACATCGGCATCACCAGCGGCCAGGCCACGCTGGACGGGCGCAGTGCGCTGGTGACGCGCTCGCTCAACGGCAAGGGCGGCCATATCCGCGGGGTCGAGCTGGTGTACCAGCAATCGTTCGCCAACCGCCTTGGCGTCTCCAGCAACTACGCCTACACTGCCAGTAAGGTCCACGAAAATATCCCGGCCGGCAAACCGTTCCCGATCGAAGGACTGATGCGGCACAACGGCGGCCTGACCGTCTGGTACGAACAAGCCGGCTACGAAGCACGCATGTCCGCCAACTACCACAGCGCGTTTGTGCGCAACCCGACCTGGGGCGCGGGCCAGCTGGTCGAAAACGACGCGGAAACCTACGTCGCGCTATCGTTCGCCAAGCACCTCACGCCGACACTTCAGCTGCGTTTCGGTGTCGATAACCTGAGCAATCAAAAAGTCGTCTACACCAGCGCCAACAATCCCTACGAGCAGGAAGTCAGCGAGTTCGGACGGCGTTTCAACCTGGGCTTGTCGTTCAAATTATGAGAGGAACCATGCACACGCAATTACTTGGCATCGACTGGGGAACCAGTAACCGCCGCGCCTACCTGGTCGGGCGCGATGGCAAATGTCTCGCGCACCATGCCGACGGCCAGGGCATGCTGGCCGTCGGCGGCGACTTTGCCGGCGCGCTGGCGGCGCTGCGCGCCAGAATGGGCGTCGACCCCGGCATCCCGGTCGTCATGTCCGGCATGGTCGGTTCGGCCAGCGGCTGGCAGGAAGTGCCGTATCTGGATACCAGCGTGCCGCTGACTGCGCTGCCGGCCCACCTGGCGAGCGTGGCGGGCCACCCCGGCTGCTTCATCGTGCCCGGCTACTGCACCCGCGACGGCGCGGTGGACGTGATGCGCGGCGAAGAGACGCAGCTGCTCGGCGCCGTCGGGCGCGGGCTGGGCGACGGCTGGGTGGTACTGCCGGGAACCCACAGCAAGTGGGTCTACCTGCGCGGCGGACGCATCGACCAGCTGCTCACCTACATGACCGGCGAACTGTTTGCGATGCTGGCGGGCGCAAGTACCCTGGCCACGCTGATGGCCGACGGCCCGGATGACGATGCCGCCTTTGGCGCCGGCCTGCAGGAAGCGCGGCGCGCGCGGCCGCTGTCGAACGCGCTGTTCGGGGTGCGCGCGCGCGTGGTCTCGAAGACCATGGCGGCGGCGCAGGCGCGTTCCTTCGTCAGCGGCCTGCTGATCGGCACCGAGTTCGTGGCGGCGCAGGGCCACGCCGACAGCGCCATCGACATCATCGCCTCGCCCGCGCTCAGTGCCCGTTACGAGCGCGCGGCCGCGCATTACGGCATGCCGGCGCGCGCCCACGATCCGGACGAGGTCTACCTTGCCGCGCTGGCCCACTTTTTTGAAAGACTCTGATCATGGACCTGACCCAATTCACGCCACCACTGGTCGCCATCTTGCGCGGCCTGCAAGCGCCTGACGCCAAGGCGGCCGGCGCGGCCCTGTTCGGGGCCGGCTTTCGCCTGCTCGAAGTGCCCCTCAACCGCCCGGGCGCGCTGGAATCGATCGCGCTGCTGGCGCGCATGGCGCCGGCCGGGGCCATCGTCGGCGGCGGCACCATGCTCGGCGTGGCCGATGTGGACGCGGTGCATGCGGCCGGCGGGCGCATGCTGGTCGCGCCGAACTGCAACACGCAGGTGATCGCGCGCGCCGCCGCCCTGGGCATGCTGTGCGCGCCCGGCGTGGCAACCCCAAGCGAAGCGTTCGACGCGCTTGGCGCCGGCGCCCACGCGCTCAAGATCTTCCCGGCCGAAATGGTCGGCTATGCCGGCCTGAAAGCGTTCAAGACGGTGCTGCCGCCAGGCACGCCGCTGTGGCCAGTCGGCGGCGTCTCGCCCGACACCATGGCAGCCTGGGTCGCGGCCGGGGCCACCGGTTTCGGCATCGGCGGCGCCTTGTACACGCCTGGCGTCACGCCGGACCAGCTGGGCGTGCGCGCGCAGGCGTTTGTCGCCGCCTGGCGCGCCACCCAGGCCGGCTAACCGCCCGGACCACACCTCCACAACGAGAACAAGGAAACACCATGGAATTTGCGAATTACCCGAGCCTGGCCGGCAAAGCCGTCTTCGTGACCGGCGGCGGTTCGGGCATCGGGGCCGATATCGTGGCCGCCTTTGCGCGCCAGGGCGCGCGCGTGGCCTTTGCCGACCGCGACATCGCCTCGTCCACCGAGCTGGTCGACGGCCTGGCCGGCACGGTGCCGCACACGCCATACTTCATCGGCTGCGACCTGTCCGACATCGATGCGCTGCGCGCCAGCGTGAAGGCGGCGGCCGGGCAGCTGGGCGACTTCGATGTGCTGGTCAACAATACCGCCAACGACGAACGCCACGATTTTTTGCAGGTCAGTCCGGAGTACTTCGACGCCAAGATCGCGATCAACCTCAAGGTGGCGTTCTTCGCGGCCCAGGCGGTGATGGAAGGCATGCAGCGGCGTGGCGGCGGGGCCATCATCAACCTCGGCTCGACCGGCTGGAAGAACAAGGTGGCCGGCTATCCGGTGTACGCCTCGGCCAAGTCGGCCGTGAACGGTCTCACGCGCAGCCTGGCGCGCGAATTCGGCAAGAGCGGCATCCGCGTCAACACGCTCACGCCGGGCTGGGTCATGACTCCGCGCCAGCTCGACAAATGGGTCGACCCGGCCGGCGAGCGCGCCATGGATGACAACCAGTGCCTGCCGGGACGCATCGCCGGCCAGGACGTGGCCAGCATGGCGCTGTTTTTGGGCGCCCACGATAGCCGCATGGTGACGGCCCAGGAATTCGTCGTCGACGCCGGCTGGACTTGAGGCGGCCCACGTTTCAACGGTGCGCCAAGTTGTGAATGTTGCAAGTTAAAATCGAGGGAGGAAATCACAAAGCGCGTTGAGGAGGTGATTTTTGCTTACTTGGCTATATGACGAGGCGGGCAGGGCGGCCGCCATCCTGGATGAATTCTGCTTGCGCACCCTCGGTGGCGAGGCGGCCGGTTTCGTGTTCGGCCTGAGCGCGTTTTCACTCAGGGGCGAGCATATCGGCTGGTTCGAGGATGGGGTGTTGTACGATGTCGACAACCAACTCCTCGGCTTCCTGGCGGGCGCCAGGGGCATGGCGCACGACTTTCCGGCGCTGTTGGCGCCGCCGCCAGAACCGGTGTTCGGCAAGCGCCCGACTGTGCCGACCCTGCGCGCGCGGCCGGTGCGCCGGCCCGCCGGCGGCTGGTCGCGTCATGGCTTGCCCGGCTACATCGACGCCAGCGCCACCCTGGCGACGCCGCTGCCCGCAGCGCGCGCCGCGCTGAACGAGCTGCCGGGCTGACGGCGCCCGGTGTTGCCGCACGCCGACGCTATACAAACGGTACGTCGTATGCCCAAGCATAGTGATACGATCACACTTGCGCCAGCGCTTTGCCGGGCGCAGGTTTTCATCATCGGCGACAATAACCCGGGCACTGGATGCGTCTGACATTTGACTTTCTCTCCAACGGCGGAGAACTCGGCGCCCTGATGCGTGCCAGGGAGTGGGGCACGACACCGCTCGGCCCGCCCGAACACTGGCCAACGCTGCTCAAGAGCACGATCCGCCTGATCCTCACCTCCCGCCACCCCATGTTCCTGTGGTGGGGCGGCGAACTGGTGCAGTTCTATAACGATGCCTACCGCCTGACCATGGGTCCGGAGCGCCATCCGAGCGCGCTGGGCCAGCGCGGGCGCGACTGCTGGGAAGAAATCTGGCCCATCATCGGCCCGCAGATCGAGACGGTCATGGCCGGCGGCGGCAGCACCTGGCACGAAGACCAGCTGGTGCCGGTCACGCGCCACGGCAAGCGCGAGGATGTCTGGTGGACTTACGGCTACAGCCCGATCGAAGACCACGACGGCGTGCACGGCGTGCTGGTGGTGTGCAACGACGTGACGGCCCAGCACAATGCCAAGGCGGCGCTGGAACGCATGAACCTGGCGCTGACCGAACAGATCGCCCAGCGCGAGCAGGCGCAGCGGCTCGAAGCGATCCAGACCGGGCAGCGCCTGCGCGCCGAACAAGCCCTGCGCGAGCAGCGCGAAGCGGAATCGACGCGCCTGCGCTCGCTGTTCGAGCAGGCGCACGGCTTCATGTGCATCCTGCGCGGGCCGCAGCACGTCTTTGAGTTTGCCAACGCGGCCTACCTGCGCCTGGTGGGTGAACGCGCGCTGATCGGCAAGAGCGTGCGCGAGGCGCTGCCGGACATCGTCGGCCAGGGTTTTTTCGAGCTGCTCGATGCGGTCTACGCCAGCGGCGAACCGTACAAGGCGGGCGACCTGCGCATCGAACTGCGCGTGACGCCCGACAGCGCGGCTATCCATGCCTACATCGACTTCGTGTACCAGCCGATCATGGAAAACGGCAAGGTGAGCGGGATTTTCGTGCAGGGCTTCGATGTAACCGACCGCACCATGGCCCGCCAGGCGCTGCAGCGCAGCGAACTGCGCCTGAAAGAAGGCATGAAAGTGGCGCGCATGGTGGTGTGGGACTGGGACCTGGCCAGCAACGAGGTGGTCTTTTCCGACAACGCGCCCGAACTGTTCGGCGCCAACTGGACCGACATGCGCCATGTCTGGGATTATCTCGATCCCGACGACCTGCGCAGGATGGAGCTTGGGCGCCGCGAGGCGGTCCAATCGCATGGCAGCTACGGCGAAGTGGTGCGCCTGCGCCGGCCCGACAATGGCCAGACGGTCTGGCTGCAGGTGTACGGCACCGTGGTGGCGGACCAGGCTGGCGATGTGCACTGCATACGCGGCGTATCGATCGATGTCAGCGCCCGCAAGCGCGCCGAGGAATCGTTGCGCGAGGCGGGGCGCCACAAAGATGAATTCCTGGCCATGCTGTCGCACGAGCTGCGCAATCCGCTGGCGCCAATCCGCTCGGCCGCGCACTTGCTGGCGATGGCGCCAGAGAACGCCTCGCGCGTGAAAACGTCGAGCGTCATCATCGAACGCCAGGTCAACCATATGACTAGCCTGATCAACGACCTGCTCGATGTTTCGCGCGTCAATACCGGGCTGGTGGTGCTCGACAAGCAATTGATCGACCTGCACCAGGTGGTGCTGGAATCGGTCGAGCAGACCCAGCCGCTCATTAGCGAACGCGGCCACGTACTCAGCCTCGCCGTGCCGGCCGAGGGCGAGGCGGCGGTGTGGGGCGACCGCAAGCGGCTGGTGCAGGTATTGACCAACCTGCTGCACAATGCGGCCAAGTACACGCAGCCGGGTGGCCGCATCACCCTCGAGATCAGCCATCATGCCGACACGGTCGAGCTGCACGTGCGCGACAACGGCATCGGCCTCGATGCCATGCTGATGCCGCACATCTTCGACCTGTTCACCCAAGAAAAACGTTCCTCCGACCGTTCCCAGGGCGGGCTGGGCCTGGGGCTGGCGCTGGTGCGCAGCCTGGTATCGCTGCACGGCGGCCACGTGACGGCGGCCAGCCCGGGGCCGGGGGAGGGCGCGACCTTTTCCGTGTACCTGCAAAAGCACGCGGCGCCGCACGGCGCGGGCGGCGCCGGGCGCGGGACTGGCCAGCACGCGGGCGAGGGCTTGCGCCTGATGCTGGTCGACGACAACAAGGATGCCGCGAACGCCATGGCCATGGTGCTGGAATCGGCCGGCCACGTCGTCATGGTCGAGCACGACCCGCACCGCGCGCTGGAAAGCGCGGGCAGCTTCGGGCCGGACGCCTGCCTGCTCGACATCGGCCTGCCCGGCATGGACGGCAACGAACTGGCGCGCCGGCTGCGCGCCAGCACGCATGCGCGCGCCGCCACCCTGATCGCCGTGACTGGCTACGGCAATAAATACGACAAGGCCAGCGCGGTGCAGGCCGGTTTCGACCATTATTTCGTCAAGCCGGCCAACACGGCCGAGCTGATCGGCGTGCTGGCCCGCATCAAGCCGCTTGCAGGCGCAAGCTGCAGTTCGCCGGTTGCCGAGCGGATCGAAGGCTGATGGCGGCCATGCCGCCACGCGCCGTTGGCGCCTTGCCGGCGGAGCGGGCGCCCCCGCGGCCAGCGGCAGGCGCGTTCATGGCCGGGCGCAGGGCGCGCCTCGATGCCGGCTATGCGGCGAGGGTAAAGGTGTTGGTGCTCCAGCAGGCATGCCGCGCCCGCTGTTCGGTGGTCCAGCCACTGCGGCGCAGCTCGGCGGCGATCATGCGGTTGATGATGCCGTGCGCCACCAGCAGCACCGGTCCGGAGCGCGCCAGCAGCATCAGGCGCGCGGCCCCCTGGCGCGCGCGCAGGCGCGTTGCCTGCCTGCTCTCGGCGCCATTGGCGTAACCGGCCATCCACATCAGCCGCAACAGCACGGCCCAGCAGGCTGGCGGCAAGCGCGCACAGCGGCTCCATACGGGCGGCATCGACAGCGTGGGCAGCGCCGCTTCGCGAAACAAGGCGTCGGCCAGGGCGGGTGTATGGCCGAGCGCCCTGACCGAGGCCAGCGCCCGCGGCAGTGTGCTGGACACGATCGTTGCGGCCGCGCCGGCGGAGGCGATGCTCGCTTGTGGAATGGTTTGGTCGACGACCCCGGCCGCGTCGTAAGCGGCGATCCAGGCGGGCATGCCGGCCAGGGCCACCCATCCGCGATCGGTCAGCAATGGTTTTCCATGCCGCATGAGTGTGATGGTCGGGTTCCCCGGGGATGGCGCGCTGTTGTCAGATGCTAAGATGGGTTCGCCTCGTGCCGCACGGGTGCTGTCGTATTGAAAACGCAATTTCTACGCTGGTGATAAAGTGTCGCATTATTTAACACCACGTCAGCCTCGCCATGCCCGGACCGCTTTTCATCATTCTCAACGCCGGCTCCGGCCATGCGGAAACCGAACTCCAGCGTACAACCATCGAAGACTTGCTCAGTGCCGCCGGGCGCCCGTTCGAGCTCGCCGTGGTCGACCAGGCTGGCGAGCTCGGCGGCATTGCGCGGCGCATGGCTGGACAAGCGCGCGCCAGCGATGGCGTGCTGGTTGCCGCCGGCGGCGACGGCACCATCAACACGGTGGCGCGCGCGGCGGTGGAGAGCGGATGCCAGTTCGGCGTGCTGCCGCAGGGCACCTTCAACTATTTCGGCCGCACCCACCAGATACCGGAAGACCTGGCCGGGGCCGTGCAAGCGCTCTTGCAGGCGCGCGTGGAGCCGGTGCAGGTGGGACTGGTCAACGAGCGCGTGTTCCTGGTCAACGCCAGCATCGGCCTGTACCCCAGGCTGCTCGAAGAGCGCGAGATCGACAAGAAACAGTACGGACGCAGTCGGCTGGTGGCGCTGCTGTCGGCGCTCAAGACGGTGCTCGGTGCCTACCGGCATTTGCACATCACCGTCGAGCTCAACGGCAAGACGCGCACCCTGCGCACCTCCACCCTGTTCGTCGGAAACAACCGTTTGCAGATGGAGCAGGTCGGCATCGGGCCGCTGGCCGAGCGCATCGAGGATGGCAAGCTGGCGGCGCTGGCGCCCCAGCCGGTCGGCAAGCTGGGCATGCTGACCCTGCTGCTGCGTGGTGCGCTCGGGCGCCTGGGCGACGCGCCCAATCTGCACGCCTTCGGCCTGACCAGCATGACGGTCAGGCAGCGCGGGCTGGCCGGACGGCGCCGGATCAAGGTCGCCATCGATGGCGAGGTGACGCATCTGCAGGCGCCGCTGGTGTTTCGCGTACTGGAAGGACAGCTGTTGCTGCTCAAACCCGTGCCGGCGGCCGCGGCGGCGAACCAGGAGCCGCTGGCGCTGGCTTCCTGAGCGTCGTAAGCCGGCGTCGCCGCGCGCCTGTTGCTTTGCAGTGATAGCGTGCACGTGGTGGACAGCGCGCGGATTGACTGGTCTACAATGCCGTCTTTCCGTACGACTTTTTTCGACCATGAACGCTTTCAGCCTGATGCGCAGCACCCACCGCCACCCGTCCGCCATCCTGTTGATGGTGCAGCTGCTCGGCATGCTGCTGTATCCCTTCATCGAATCGACGCCGAGCGGGCTGGTGGTGTTCAACGCCTTCGGCATCGTGGTGCTCGGCTTCACCACGCGCATGGTACGGCGCACGCCCGGCCACGCCTGGATCAGCGCCGGCATCGCCTTGCCGGTCATCGTGCTGCTGGTGCTGCAGATGGCATTCGGGCGCGACGGCCTGCTGCCATGGTCGTCCGCGCTCGAAGCGCTGTTCTACTTCTACGCCGCGGCCAGCCTGATCGCCTACATGATGGAAGACCGTCTCGCCACCACCGACGAACTGTTCGCCGCCGGTGCCACCTTCACCCTGATCGCGTGGGGCTTCACGCACCTGTTCGTGCTGGTGCAAGCCATGCATCCCGGGACTTACGCCGCCGCCGTCAACGCGGCCGACGCGCGCACCTGGACCGAACTCAATTACCTCAGCTTCGCGCTGCTATCGAGCACCGGCATCGGCGACGTGATTCCGCTCACGGCGCATGCGCGCGCGCTGGCCAGCGTCGAGATGTTCGTCGGCCTGATTTACCTGGCGGCGGTGGTGTCGCGCCTGATCGGCTTCACCCTGCAGCAGAGCAAGGATGGACGCGGCTAGCGCGCCATCTGTGCCTGCACGATGCGCCCGATGGTGGCCAGTGCCGCCTCGGCGCGCGCGTCCCAGGCATGGCCGTAATTGAGGCGCAGGCAGTTTTCAAACCCCGGCTGCGGCGAAAAGATCGGTCCTGGGGCGACGCTGATGCCCTCGGCCAGCGCGGCCGCGTGCAGCGCCAGCGCATCGACCCCGCCCGGCAGTTCCAGCCATAGCAGATAGCCGCCCTTGGGGCGCGTCACGCGCGTGCCGTGCGGGAAGTGGCGCCGCACGGCGTCCATGAATACCGCCTGCTGCGACGCGAGCGTGTGGCGCAGCAGGCGCAGATGGCGGTCGTAGCCGCCTTTTTCCAGGTACAGCGCGAGCGCGCCCTGGGCCGGCGCGCAGGTGGTCAGGGTGCTGGCCAGCTTCTGGCGCGCCAGCTGGCGCGTGTAGCGTCCGGCCGCCACCCAGCCGACCCGGTAGCCGGGCGCCAGGCATTTCGAGAATGACGAACAGTGCATCACCAGGCCCTCGGTATCGAACGCCTTGGCTGGCAGCGGGCGCTTGTCGCCGAAATACAGCTCGCCGAAGACATCATCCTCGATCAGCGGCACCTGGTAGCGCGCCAGCAGGCGCACCAGGTCGCGCTTGTTCTCGTCGGGCATCAGGCTGCCGAGGGGATTCTGGAAGTTCGTCATCAGCCAGCACGCCTTGGGGCGGTGCCGTTCGAGCGCGCGTTCGGCCGCGCCCAGGTCCATGCCGTCGCGCGGGTGGGTCGGCACCGCGATTGCCTCCAGGCCCTGGCGCTCGATCGCCTGCAGCGCGCCGTAAAAGGCGGGTGACTCGATCAGCACCGCGTCGCCGGGGCGCGCCACCGCCATCAGGCACAGGCTCAATGCTTCCAGCGCGCCGTTGGTGACGATGATCTCGTCGGCCGGCACGGACATCCCGTCGATCAGGTAGCGCAGCGAAATCTGGCGCCGCAGGCGCGCGTTGCCCGGGGTGAGATCGTCGACGCTGGCCCACGGGTCGAGCTGCTGCACGCTGGTGCTCATCATGCGCGCCAGGCGCGCCAGCGGGAACAGCAGCGGGCTGGGAAAGGCTGAACCGAATGGCACCACATCGCGCCGCATGGTCGTTTCCAGCAGGTCGAACACGCGTTCGCTCATGGCGATCGGCAGCGCATCTTCGGCCGGACGCGACGCCGTATCCGGTTCTGGCGGCAGGCGCGCGGCGCCGACGCTGACGAAATAGCCGGAGCGCTCGCGCGAGCGCACCAGGCCCTGGGCTTCGAGCGTGTAATAGGCCTCGAACACGGTGGCCGGGCTCACCCCGCGGCTGGCGCTGGTCTTGCGCACGGACGGCAGGCGGTCGCCCGGCTGCAGCACGCCGTTGAGGATCGATTCGGAGATATCGCGCGCGAGCGCTTCATAAAGTTTCATGGTGCGGCCAGGGCCAGGCGGGGGCGAGGTGGGAGAAGTGCTGCATCTTAAATCATATTTCCGCGCCTGGCATTCCCAGCGGCACGCCGGTCGAGGTAAAATGGACAACATACGCCAAGGTGCGCTCCGCTTTTCTGCCGGAGTGTGAAACGGGAAGCCGGTGACAAGAGAAGCCCTCTCTGACAATCCGGCGCAGCCCCCGCTGCTGTAGGCCTGACGACGCTGTTCAAACGCCACTGTGCACCGCATGGGAAGGCAAGGACAGCCGAGGATGACGGCGAGCCAGAAGACCGGCCATGGCGTTAAGTACTGGTGCAAAACCCGGGGAGTGGTTTTGTCCATTTGCAGTCGACATCGAAGCATTGCCTTGTGACGGCCGGCCGCCTTGCGCCCCGGCCATGCGCTCCTGCGCGCCCACAAGCCAACGCCCAACCGGGGTCTGACCTCTGATTAGAAATTAGTTGCTTGACTGGGGCAGTCCCCAATTAAGCACGTTCGTGATGGCATTTTATTCAACAAAATTTGGGAAAGTCCCAGATTTTGCGTTGTCGCGCGCAAAATGTTTCGAGTCAGAGGTCAGACCCCGGTGGGGAGATTTTTGTCGAAGTGCAAGTTGGCGTGATTTTTCCTCGCGATGTGCCTTGATCTTCTATGGATTCAAGAAAGTAATCGCATGCGTAAATTAAAGTTTCAAACATGTCTGCTGGCGACGTCGGTCGCGGCCGTCCGGCTGGCGTTCGCGGCCGAGGCACCGGCCATGCCGGATGCTCCGGTGATGCAGGAGGTGCTGGTGCCGGGCAACCGGGCGGCCCCGCCGGGCGTCGCCGATTCGGCCACCGAGGGCACGGTCAGCCTGCGCCAGCTGGCCGTGCGCCCCTTGCTGCGCACGGCGGAGCTGCTGGAAACCGTGCCCGGGGTGATCGTCACCCAGCATTCCGGCGACGGCAAGGCGAACCAGTATTTTTTGCGTGGCTATAACCTCGACCACGGCAGCGATTTCGCGACCAGTGTGCTGGGCATGCCGGTCAACGTGGCCAGCCACGCGCACGGCCAGGGCTATATGGACCTCAATTTCCTGATGCCGGAGCTGATCTCGCATATCCAGTACCGCAAAGGCGTTTACGCGGCCGACGATGGCGATTTTTCCAGCACTGGCTCGGCGCGCATCGAGTACCAGCGCACGCTCAAGGCGCCGCTGCTCGATGTCAGCCTGGGCGAGCACCGCTACCGGCGCGTGCTGGCCGCAGGTAGTGTGCAGCTGGGCGGAATGGATATGCTGGGCGCGTTCGAGTTTGCCGGCAATGACGGGCCGTGGGACCAACCGGCCAATCTGCGCAAGCGCAATGCGGTGCTGCGCGCGTCGAACGGCAGCATCGACAACGGCGTGGCGGTCACGCTCATGGCTTACCAGTCTGACTGGCGCGCCACCGAGCATGTGCCGGAACGCGCCATTTTAAACGGCGAGATCGGCCGCTTCGGCGCGCTCTCGCCCAGCGATGGCGGCGTGACCCACCGTTACAGCCTGTCCGGCGAGTGGGCCGCCAGCGGCACGGCCGGCGCCAGCAAGGTGCGCGCGTACGTGGTCGACTATGGCCTGAACTACTTTGCCACGCCGTCCGGTTTTATCAGCGGCGCCAGCGCCGACCAGCACGAGCAGGCCGACAGCCGCGTGACCTGGGGCCTCGATGCGCGCCACAACTGGCAGCTGCGCGACGTTGAATTGAGCGCCGGCGTCCAGCTGCGCCAGGACCGCGTCGACAACGTCGGCCTGTACGAAACCATCGACCGGGTGCGTACCAACACGGTGCGCCAAGACTGCCTGCGCGAGACGGCGGCGGGCCTGTTCGTCGAGGCGCGCCGCCAGTGGACGCCCTGGCTGCGCAGTACGATCGGCCTGCGGCGCGACCAGATTTCGGCCGACACCAGCGCCACCGGCGGGCGCTTTAACCTTGGCAACGGCGGCACGGCCAGCGCGGGCCAGACCAGTCCCAAGGTGAGCGTGGTGTTTGGGCCGTTCGGCGAGCGAGCCAATACCGAGCTGTATGCCAACTGGGGTCACGGCTTTCACAGTAACGACGTGCGCGGCGCGACATCCAGCACCCATCCGTCCGACGGCAGCCCGGCCGACCGGCTGGCGCTGTTCGCCCGCTCCACCGGCGGCGAGCTGGGAGCGCGCACGCGGCCCCTGAAAGGCTGGACCAGCAGCGTGTCGCTGTGGCAGATCAGTTCCGCGTCGGAGCTGGTGTTCGTCGGCGACGCCGGGGTGACCGAAGCGCGCGGCGCATCCAAGCGCCATGGCCTGGAATGGTCCAATTCCTATACGCCGAATCACAGCCTGACCATCGATGGCGACGTGGCCTGGTCGCACGCGCGCTTCAAGGTGCCGGTGGGCGAGAGCGGCGGCGCGCATGTGCCGAATGCGATTCCGCTGACCGCTTCGCTGGCGGTCAATTACGCCCCGGGCGGGGCGTGGTTCGGTGGCCTGCGCCTGCGTTATCTGGGCGCCTATGCGCTGGAAGAGACGAACCGCGAGCGTTCGACGCCATTCTGGATCGCCAACCTGAAGCTCGGTTATCGGATCGGCGCGCACTGGCAGGCCAGCGTGGACGTGCTCAATCTGGCGGACCGCAAGGCCAACGACATCGAATACTGGGGCGGCGCCTGCACGCGCGCCGAACAGCGCGATGGCAGTTGCGGCGGCGGCATCGATGGACGCCTGGTGCATCCGATCGAGCCGCGCAGCGTGCGCGTGAGCCTGCGCACGACCTTCTGACGACGCGTGCTCAGGTGGTGCGGAAGATGATTTCCTTCATCCGCTGAAGGCGCGGGTAGACCACCGGCACCGTCAGCATGGTGCTGGCGATGGCCATCAGGAGCAGGGCGGTGAAGGTTTCGCTGGTGATGATCTGTTTGTCGAGCAGGATGTTGACGAAGATGATCATGATCAGCGCCTTGGTCTGCAGCAGCCAGCCAATGATGCCCGCTTCGCCCTTTTTCCAGTTGAGGATGCGCCCCGCGATGTGGGCGCCAATCAGCTTGCCGCCGACCGAGGCGACCAGCAGCACGCCGGCCGCGATGAACACGGCGGCGCCGCCCATTTCCCAGTTGGTGCGTAGCCCGGTGCTGAGGAAGAACACGGGCATGATCGCCAGCAGGACGTGGTGGCGCATCAGGTCCATCTTCTCCTGGTCGAACCAGTGCGCGTCCATCACCGCGCCGGCCAGGAAGGCGCCGACCATGAAGTGCAGGCCGGCCCAGTCGGCACCGAAGCCGCACAGGGCGAGCCAGATCAGGCCGACGTACCAGCGGTCGCGTTCCTGTAGCCAGACCATGAGGCGGCGATAGCCGACCGTGGCGATGCCGAAGGCGAGCAAGAAGCCGAGCTGGCGCCCGACCCGGTCCCAGTCGAGCATGATCAGGGCCAGCACCCCCCAGATGGCGATGTCGTCCAGGCTGGCGTAGCGCAAGATGCGCTGGCCGATCGGCTGGCGCAGGATGTCGAGCTTTTCCATCAGCAGGATCAGGATCGGCAGCGCCGTGACCGCGCACGCCATGCCGACCCCAACCACGAACTGCCAGGTCATCGCCTTGGGTCCGATCCAGCCGGCGTAGCCGAGCATGCCGGCCGCCACCACCGCGCCGAAGACCAGCGGCACGCCCAGCGCCAGGCCCGAGATGATGGTGGTTTCGCGGCGGTGCGCCCAGGCTTGCTTGAGGTCGAGCTCGATGCCGGCGATCATCACGAAGATCATCACCGCCCACCAGGCAATGCCGTTCATGGCCATGATGACGGACGGGTTGAAGATGAATTTGTAGTAATCCGGATAAATTGCCCCCATCACGCCCGGTCCGAGCAGCACGCCGGTGATGATTTGCACCACCACCAGCGGGGCGTAGTAATCGGTTTTGCAGACGCGCCAGACGAGATAGGGAATCGAGAAGATGAGGAGCATCGCCAGGAGAAAGATCTCCGTCGTGTTCATTGCTGTGTGCATGAGGCTGTCTCGTTTTTGTTGTGGTGTGCGCGCGGGTGTGGCCCCCGCGCTGCTGATGTGCCCCTGCGAAAATCACGTAGTAAAATTTCAGAAAAGGGCGACCCCATGCTAGCTCAACAATTGAGTAAGTTCAACAACTATGTTGGGATGGTATCTGCGATGGACTTGCCGGGATGGTGAAAATGCAAACAGCTGTCGGGCACATTTGTTGTTGATCATCCGCCAGTTCAACCGAGACACTTGAGGATGGTCGCGGAACGCGAGGCCGGTGTCATGGCCGTGTAGTGCGCAATCATCCTGACTACGCCATCGCGCGACTTGGAAAAGATACAAAAATTTTTTGGAATGTTTGATGTTGATCTCGTTGATTATTATCAGAGCGAAATTAATTTCAAATAGCTAAGTAAATTCTGCGTAGGCAATATCCATTCATTGAGAAAAACATGTCGACGTGTTTCGGTAGCGGATGAAGAACCAGGCCGACATTGCTTTTCTCAACAAGTAAGCTTTCCTATAAACCGTCGTTCACTTTACAGGGTGCCATATGCAAGAATTATCTCGTAATGAAGTCGAGTTGGTTTCTGGTGGAACTGCGAAAGAAAGTGCGGCCGCATTCGGCCTTGGCGCCTCCATCGCTACTGCCGCCTTTACCACGAACTGGGGCACGATGGCGGTTGGCGCGGCGGTCGCAATTAGCCCACTCGGTGTCCTCGCAGTTGCCGCTTGCGCCGGCTACGTTGGCTGGCGTCTGCTCAGCGCAAAATAGACATCCTGTACCTTAACTTATCGCGGGAAATCGGAATGCATCCATTTCCCGCAGTTCTTTTGAGGAGGCGAACGATGTCTGACGCTGATGTAAATTTCGTGGTCATGTTCACGATTCTTATCGGAGTAATACTCCTGTTGTCGCGGGTTGGCGGGCTAACGGAGCGGCTGAAAAAGGTTGAGACGTTATTGCTGACGCTTCCGGTGGATATGACGGCACTGGATTTGTCGCCGGAAGTTAAAAAACTGATTGCGGAGGGCCACAAGAATAAGGCCACGGCTTTGCACCAGAAACAGACCGAGTCTTCCGGTCGCAGTGCACAAACGGCGGTCGAGGACTATATCGCCCGGGAAGCAATTTCCCCAAGTAAAGCTTGACCGCCACCGGTGCCTGAGCTGCTTTGCACCGGACTCACCGCCGACCATCGGCGGTGAGTCCGGGAACCGCTCAGCGTTGCTGCACGCTCCCGATCATGGCCGCCAGACTGGCCGCGCCTTGGTATTGATGTCGGTGGCCGATCCCACGTTGGACGTGGCATCGATGAAGCCGGACCGGTTGCCCGAGCCGAGATTGAGGCCAGTCCCCCGGTACTCCACGTCCCCGTACAGGTTCAGGCTGCCCGACGCGGCCTGGGCGCGCTCGAAGAACCCCAGTGGATAGAAGGTGGTGCGTACCTGCGCCGAGCCGCCGACGATAAAGGCATTGTCGCCGTTGTTGCCCCTCTCGCCGATGATGCTCAAGCCGCCCACCGTCCCACCCGATACCGTGCCGTTGGCGATGATGGCCTGGTCCTCGATCCGCGCATTTCCCGTCACTGAGTTACCGGCCAATACCGTGGCATACGGACCCACGTAGACGCTCGCCGGCGTCGTGGACGGCGCGCAGCCGCCGCCGTTGACGTGACGCGCGGTACCCGATGGGCAGGCGTCGCGCTGGCCGTTCTGGAAGCCCTGCGGCCAGGCGTTCGCCAGTTCAATCATGTACGGATAGCGCCAGATGGACCCGTATTCCTGCTCCGCGACGATGGTCTTGAACACCGCCGGCGTGGCCGTCACCACCAGGAACAGCGGCTCGCCCGGATTGACTTTGTAGGTCAGGTTGGCGTCGAGGCCCTTCTGCAGTGCGCTGTAGCGCGGCGCGGTGAATTGCGCATTGGTGGCCACCAGGCCCCAGCGGAAATCGGCGTCGGAGCCCGGCTGGTTCACGCCACGGAACTTGACTGTGACGGTGGTGGCGCCACTGGCCGGATACAGGCGGACCACGTTGTACCCGAATCGCTGGGGCGCGCCATAGTTCGGCGAGACGAAGCGGCGGTTGCCGGTCCAGTTGGTGTCGAGCGCTTCGAGCGGCATCAGGCGATGCATGCGCTCGGACTTGTCGGCCTGGGTGATATTGCCGTAAGCGTTGCGGAAAGCGTCGGGCGTGGACTTGTAGTCCCAGGTCACATTGTGCATCGCCCAGTCGCCGAAGAAGTCATTGAGCTGGGAGATATTCCATCCGCGCGACTTCAGGATATTGGTGAACGGGTCCGGACCCGGGGTGGTGTAGATCTGGTTGGTCGCGGCCGGGCACTGCTTGTCTTTCAGGTACTCCATGAACTGCCAGTTGCAGTAGCGGTCGCGGGTCGATCCAAGGTACAGGTGCGGCGCGTTCGACAGCATCTCGGAACAGTGGGCCTCGTTCTTGTATTCCGGGAGCTGGTGCGGCGTGTAGTTCGCGTGGCTCTCGGCGATCCAGCCGCAGGTATTCGAGTCGGGGCAGCCAAGGCCGCCGTTGTAGGCCATCCAGAACTGCCAGGCGTGGGTGAATTCGTGGGTCAGGCCCCAGTGGTCCTTCAGGGCGCCAGGACCGATCCACATGCCGACCCGGTCGCGCGCCCATCCGCCGGCGGTCAGGCCATCGGTCGAGTGGATGTGGATCGAGGGCTTGATCTTGTTGGCCGTATTGTAGAACGGCTCGGGCATGAACAGATTGCTGTTGAAAAGGTTGTGCCACACCGTGTTTTCGAGCGTGGACACCGCCAGATTGAGGTCGGCATCGGAAACCGCTTCGTCGGAATAGAACGCGAAGTGCGTCGACTCCTTGACCAGCCTGTAGTTCGGGCGGTCAGGGGAGGGGCCGCCAGCCGTCCAGGTACCTGGCGTGGTGGCCGGCTTGGTGGTATCGCAGCCCGTGGCCCAGACGGTGGTCGTGGTGCCGGCGTCGACCACCGGGGTCGGCGTGGGAGTTGGTGTCGGTGTCGGGGTTGGCGTCGGCGTCGGCGTCGGAGTCGGAGTCGGAGTCGGCGTCGGAGTCGGAGTCGGAGTCGGCGTCGGCGTCACCGGACCAATCGCACAATATTTTTTCTTGCCCGGGACCGGATCGCCAAAGGTCGTGTTGTTGCACGCTACGTTGCCGGAGAGGCTCTTGGTGACCCACTTGTTGCTGACGCCATAAGACACCGAGCGCTTGCTGGCGCCGACCGCACAGGTTTCCCGCTCGGCGGCGCACTTCGTATAGCCGCTCGGCCAGTCGGCGGCGAAAGCCGGTGCGGCGGCGCTACAGGCGACCAGGGCGGTGGCGCTGGCGATCAAGGTCTTGCGAATGATATTTGTCATGTGTCTCTCTATTAGTTATTCAAAGATAAATCATATGTTATCAGATGACTTGCATAATAGATAAGTATGTATTGATGCCATCGTGAACTTTTTCCGCCAAATGCACATACAACCCGCGCGGGACGGGGGATCGGACCGGCGGCATCGCTGGCGCGGGAGCGTTGCTCGCTTCGGCGCGCTGAAAGTGGCCGTATCGACCACATCCTGTGCTAGAATCTCGCCCGCTGCCCGGATGGTGAAACTGGTAGACACCCGAGACTTAAAATCTCGTGCTCGTAAGGGCGTGCCGGTTCGATTCCGGCTCCGGGCACCAGCAATGGCGGGGTTTTGTAGCTTCAAAGCCCCGCCACCTTTTCCGCAAAAGCGGCTTTATTCCGCAAAAATCCCCCTTTCTTGCCTGGCCGGTCGGCCGTGCCCGCGCGACAGCTGGTGCTGTGCCCAATTGGCCGACGCCGTGTCGTCCAGCGCGATCCGCTGTGCATTCCCCTCGTCCACGGTATGGTGTAGCATTCGTGGCGGCGCGCCGTAGTCCGGCGCGCCGCAGCATTTACAAGGACACGAATTGAACATCACTATCAACGAGGAACTGCGTTCCTTCATCGACCCGCTCACCGCCAACGAATACGCCGCGCTCGAACGCAGCCTGCTGGCCGAGGGCTGCCGCGACGCCCTGGTTTTATGGAACGATGTGCTGATCGACGGCCATAATCGCTACGCAATCTGCCAGAAGCACCATATCGAATTCAACACCGTGCAGAACGCGACCTTCGCCACGCTCGATGACGTGATGCTGTGGATGATCGATAACCACCTGGCGCGCCGCAGCGTGTCGGACTACCAGCGCGGCGTGCTCGCCCTGCGCAAGAAGGATATCGTCGCCGCCCGCGTGGCGCAGCGCGCCGCCGAGCCGGAGCCGAAAGCCGCCGCGCAGGACGCGCAGGATGCGCCCAAGGTGCCCGAATCGCCGCCCTGGAACACGCGTGAAGACGTGGCCAAGGCCGCGCGCGTGTCGAGCAATACCATCAGCCAGATCGAACGCATCCAGAAAGCGGCCACGCCGCAGCTGGTCGAAGCGGTGCGCTCCGGGACCATCTCGATCAACGCCGCCGCCAACGTGGCCTCGCTGCCGGAATCGGTGCAGATCGCGGCCGTCGCCGGCGGACGCAAGGAACTGCAGCAGGCCGCGCGCCAGGTGCGCGAACAGAAGGCAGCGAGCCGTCCGCCGAAAGAGGCGCCAGCCGATGCCGAAACCGAACTGCGGGCCCAGGTAGCTACCCTGCGCGGCAAGGTCGACGCCCTGAGCGCCGAGAACCAGGTCCTCAGGGAGCGCCTCGCGGCACTGGGCGACAGCGGCGCGTAGCAACGCGGGCGGCTGCCCCGGATCACCATCCTCGTCAGGAGATTCATCGATGTTTCGACCCGTTCTCGTTTCGACACTGCTAGGCTGCGCCATCCTCGGCGCCATGCTGCCCGCCTGTGCCGCTCCCGACACCCGCCCCGGAGCGTCCGCGCAACAGGCGCGCTGGAACAAGGCCGCCCGGCGCGTGACCATCATGCGCGACAAGTGGGGCATTCCCCACGTCTTCGGCAAGACCGATGCCGACGCCGTTTTCGGCCTGCTGTACGCGCAGGCGGAGGACGATTTCAACCGGGTCGAACTCAATTACATCAACGCGCTTGGCCGCCTGGCGGAAGTCGAAGGCGAGGCTGAAATCTGGCGCGACCTGCGCATGAAGATGTACATCACGCCAGAAGGCATGAAGGCCAGCTACGCGGCCAGTCCGGCGTGGCTCAAGAAGCTGATGGTCGCCTTTGCCGATGGCCTGAACTTTTACCTGCACACCCATCCCGAGGTCAAGCCGCGCCTGATCACGCATTTCGAGCCATGGATGGCGCTCGCGTTCAGCGAAGGCAGCATCGGCGGTGACATCGAATCGATCAACCTCAAGGAGCTGGAACAGTTCTACGGCAAGAAGAGCGCGCTGGCGCTGGCCGACGCGTCCAATGCTCTCGACCAGGAACCGAGCGGCTCGAACGGCTTCGCCATCGCGCCGAAACTGAGCGCGTCCGGCCACGCGCTCCTGCTGATCAACCCCCACACTTCTTTCTACTTCCGCCCCGAGGTCCATATGGTCAGCGAAGAGGGCCTGAACGCCTACGGCGCCGTGACCTGGGGCCAGTTCTTCGTCTACCAGGGCTTCAACGACAAGGCGGGCTGGATGCACACCTCGGGCGGCGGCGACGTGATCGACGAGTATCTCGAAACGGTGACCGAAAAAGACGGCAAGCATGTCTACAAATACGGCAGCGGCGAGCGCGCCCTGCACGAAGTGAAGGTAACGCTGCCTTACAAGAGCGCCGGCGGCATGGACAGCAAGACCGTGACGGCCTATTTCAGCCACCACGGGCCGGTGGTGCGCGAGGAGGGCGGCAAATGGGTGTCGGTCAAGCTGATGGAAGAGCCGCTCAAGGCGCTGATGCAGTCGTACACCCGCACCAAGGCCCGCAATTACAAGCAGTTCCGCGCGTCGATGGAACTGCGCACCAATTCGTCGAACAATACCGTGTATGCCGACGGCGATGGCAACATCGCCTACTTCCACGGGAACTTCCTGCCCCGGCGCGACACCGCCTTCGACTGGAAAAAGCCGGTCGATGGCAGCAATCCGGCGACCGAATGGCAAGGCTTGCACGCCATCGACGAGACCATCACGCTGTTCAATCCCGCGAGCGGCTGGCTCCAGAACACCAACAACTGGCCGTTCGCCGCTTCGGGCGCGAGCAGTCCGCGCCAGCAGGACTATCCCCTGTATATGTGGTCGCTGCCGGAAAACGCGCGCGGCCTGCATGCCGTGGCGGTGCTGGAAAAGCAAAAGGACCTTACCCTCGACAGCCTGATCGCCGCCGCTTACGACAGCCACCTGACCGCTTTCGACCCGCTCATCGGCTCATTGTCGGCGGCGTACGACGCACTGCCGGAGGGCGACGCGCTCAAAGCGCAGCTGGCGCCGCAGATGGCCGCCTTGCGCGGGTGGGACCGGCGCTACGGCGTGGCGTCGGTCCCGACCTCGCTGGCGATCTACTGGGGCCAGGACATGATCGGGAGAGCATCAAGCGCGGCCAAGGCCAAGGGCGTGCCGACGGCCGACTACATCCGCGACAGCCTGGCGCCGGCGGAGCGCTTGCAGGCACTGGTGCGCGCCACGGCCAGGCTGGAAGCCGATTTCGGTACCTGGCAGACGCCATGGGGCGAGATCAACCGCTTCCAGCGCATCAGTGGCGACGTCACGCAGCAGTACGATGACGCCAAACCGAGCTATCCGGTGGCGTTCGCGTCCGCCACCTGGGGCTCGCTGGCCGCCTTCGGCATGGTGGCGCCGCAAACGACCAGGCGCATATATGGCGACCGTGGCAACAGCTTCGTGGCGGCCGTGGAGTTCGGGCCGCGCGTGCGCGCCAAGAGCATTCTGGCGGGCGGCAACAGCAGCAATCCGGCCTCGCCGCACTTCAGCGACCAGGCCGAGATGTACAGCAAGGGGCAGTTCAAGGACGTACTGTTCTACAAGGCGGATATCGAGAAGCAGCTCGAACGCAAATATCATCCCGGCCAATAGGAGCGCCACGTGAGACTGAGTGAAAAACAAAAAATGCTGGCTGGCGAGGCGTATCGCTTCAGCGACCCGGAAATCCAGGCCGACCATGCGACGGCCAAGGCGTGGATGGTGCGCTACAACGCGGCGCTGGCCGAGCCGGCACCGGCACGGCACGCTCTGCTGGCCGAGGGGCTCGGCGAAGTCGGCGAGGGTGCGGCGATCCGCCCGCCGTTTCACTGCGATTACGGCTACAACATCCGCCTCGGCAAAGACGTTTTCCTGAACTTTAACTGCGTTATTCTCGATGTCGTCGGCGTGACCATCGGCGAAGGCACGATGATCGGGCCGGCCGTGCAGATTTACACGGCCGACCATCCACGCGACCCCGAGCAGCGCCGTGCGGGCCTGGAATTCGGCCGTCCGGTCAGCATCGGCCGCAATGTGTGGATCGGCGGCGGCGCCATCATCCTGCCCGGCGTGAGCATCGGCGACGATGCCGTCATCGGCGCCGGCAGCGTGGTCACGCGCGACGTGCCGGCCGGCGCCACGGCGGTCGGCAACCCGGCACGGGTGCTAGCGCCGCGCGACTGAGCCGTGGGCGGCCAGGCGCGCCTTCAAGAAATCCAGAAACAGCCGCGTACGCGCCGACAGCAGGCGCGTATCGGTAATCGCATGCACCGGGATCGGCGCCAGGCTCCATTGCGGCAGCACGCGCCGCAGCTGCCCTGAGGCCAGTTCCGCGCGTGCGATCACCTTGTCGAGGATGGCGATGCCGGCCCCCTGGGCCGCCAGCGCGCGGCTCAGCCCCATGCTGTTGAGCATGAAGCGCGCTGCGATGGGCACCGTCGTGCTGTCCGCGCCGTTGAAAAGTACGCATCCTTGCTGCTTGATCCCCCCGGCGACGCACAAGGTGTGATGTGCCAGGTCCTCGGGATGGGCCAGCGGCGGCGCCTGGTCGATATACGCGGGCGACGCATATAAATGGCGCTCCAGCAGCGCGATCTGGCGCGCAACCAGGGTCGATGGCGCGGCCGGGGCAGGCCCCATGCGGATCGCCAGGTCGAACGGTTCGGCCAGCAGGTCGACCCGGCGCGCGCCGGCATCGAGTTCAAAGTCGATCAGCGGGTAGGCTGCGGCAAATTCGGCCAGCACCGGTGCCAGATAGTTGATGGCAAAGTCCACCGGCATCGAGATGCGCAGCGTGCCGCTCGGGTGGACCGCTTCGCCGCGCAGCGCTTCGTGCGCCATATTTGCTTCTTCCACGATGCCCTGGCAGCGGTTGAAGTAAGCCTCGCCGGCCTCGGTCAGTTCCACCCGGCGCGTGGAGCGGTGCAGCAGGCGTACGCCGATTTCCTTTTCCAGCGCGGCGATATTGCGCGAGAGCGTGGAACTCGACATGCCCAAGGTATCGGCCGCTTTGCGGAAATTCTTGGTCCGCGCGACTTCCACGTACAGATGCATGTAATTAAGTAGTTGCATGTCGATTGCTCCATTTTTGCAGCAGTGAATCCCATTCCTGTCTATTTCTACCGTTGGCGCATCAATGTACCATGGCTTTTCACTCAGCCAGAAGGGAATCAGATGAATACGCTTTTCACCCCGCTCGACCTCGGCCGCCTCACTTTGCCTAACCGCGTCGTCATGGCGCCCATGACCCGTTCGCGTGCCGACAGCGCCAGCGGCGTGCCGTCCGCGGCGACCATCACCTACTACGAACAGCGCGCCGATGCCGGCCTGTTGATCACCGAAGGCACCTGGCCTGGCCCGATGGGCAAGGGCTACGTGCGCACGCCCGGCATTCATAGCGGCGAACAGATCGCCGCGTGGAAGAAGGTCACCGATGCGGTGCACCGCAAGGGCGGACGGATCTTCATGCAGTTGATGCATTGCGGGCGCATCTCGCATCCGACCCTGCTGCCGGACGGCGCCGCACCCGTTGCGCCATCCGCGATCAAGGCGGCGGGCATGGTGTACACCGATGCCGGACCGCTGGAACTGGCGCAGCCGCGCGCACTGACTACCGGCGAGGTGCAGCAGGTGATCGAGGAGTACCGCGTGGCGACCCGCAACGCACTCGCCGCTGGCTTCGATGGCGTCGAACTGCATGCGGCATCGGGCTATTTGCCGGAGCAGTTCCTGTCCTCGTCGACCAACGAGCGCACCGACCAATATGGCGGTTCGATCGAAAACCGGGCGCGCTTCATTCTCGAGGTGCTGGCCGCGATGGCGGGCGAAGCCGGTGGCGAGCGTGTCGGCATGAAGATCTCGCCGGAGATGGGCTTTAACGACATCAGCGACGCCACGCCGCAGGAGACCTACCGCTATCTGGTGCAGCATCTGGCGCCGTTCAAACTGGCTTACCTGCACGTGGCGCTGTTCAAGACGTCGTTCGACTACCACGCGGCGCTGCGGCCCCTGTTTGCGGGCGCCTATCTGCAAGGTGGCGGATTGACCCAGGCGAGCGCACAAGGCGTCATCGGCGAGCAGCATGCCGACGCCGCGGTGTTCGGCGGCCTGTATCTGGCCAATCCCGATCTGGTGCAGCGCTTGCGCGTGGACGCGCCGCTCAATGCGCCGGACCAGTCGACCTTCTATTCGCCCGGACCGGCCGGCTACACCGACTACCCGACGCTGGGAGAAGCAGCATGAACCGCGCCGTTCGGATTCACGGTTACGGCGGCGCCGGCGTTGTGCGGGTCGACCAGGTCGACGTACCCGCGCCGGGCGCCAGCGAGGTGCTGGTGCGGGTGCATGCGGCCGGCGTGAATGCGCTGGACTGGAAGGTCCGCCAGGGATACCTGCAAGCGGCATTCCCGCTGGCGCTGCCCGCCACGCTGGGTATCGAACTGGCCGGCGAGGTGATGGCGGTCGGCGTTAGCGTGACGGGGTTCGCGCCGGGCGACCGTGTCATGGCGCCCTTGGGCAGGCTTGGCGCGTATGCCGACGTGGTCGCGATTGCGGCGGACAAGCTGGCGCTGGTGCCGCCGGCGATGGATTACACGCAGGCGGCGGCGTTGCCGGTGGCCAGCCTGACCGCGTGGCAATCGCTGCGCGCCGCCGGCCCGCTGCGGCCCGGCCAGCAGGTGCTGATTCACGGCGCGGCCGGCGGGGTAGGTGGCTTCGCGCTGCAGTTTGCAAAGGCGGCGGGCGCCGTGGTGGTGGCGACAGCGTCGTCGTCGAGCCGCGCGCATGTCCTCGCGCTGGGTGCGGACCGCGTCATCGACCGCCACGCCGAACGCTTCGAGGAGCAGGTGCGCGATGTCGACCTGGTGCTCGACCTGGTCGGCGGCGATACGCTGGACCGCTCCTGGCAGGTTCTCGCCGAGGGCGGCGCCATCGTCAGCACGGCCGCGCCGGACATCGTGGCGCGCACCCCGGCCGGACGGCGCGGCCTGTGGTTCATGATGGTGGCGGACCAGCGGCAGTTGACCGAGATTGCCGCATCGGTGGCCGCCGGCAGCGTGCGCTCGACCATCGCCCGGGTGGTCGCCTTCGATGCCCTGGCGCAGGCGATCGAGGAATCCCACAGCGGACATGGGCCCGGCAAGGTGGTCGTCGATTTCACTCGCTGATGCTAAGGTGCAACAGGCTGGCCCGCCGCGCTTGCTATAATGACGCGCTTCAATTGGTGGGAACACGCAGTGGCAAAACTTTATTTCAGGTATTCGGCGATGAACGCCGGCAAGTCGACAGCACTGCTGCAGGTCGCGCATAACTATGAAGAGCAGGGCCAGCAGGTCAAGCTGTACACGGCCGCGATCGACAGCCGCTATGGCGTGGGGCAGGTGACTTCGCGCCTGGGGCCGCAGCGCGAAGTCGATATCTTCGATGGCGCGACCGATTTCCTGAACGATGCGCCGCATGTGGCTTGCGTGCTGGTCGACGAAGCGCAGTTTTTATCGACCGCCCAGGTGCAGCAATTGCACCAGTTGGCGCAGATCAGGGGTGTACCGGTGATTTGCTACGGCTTGCGCAGCGATTTTCGCGGCGAGCCGTTTCCCGGCTCGGCCTATTTGCTGGCGCTGGCCGACGATATCGAGGAATTGAAAAATATCTGCACCTGCGGGAAGAAAGCCACGATGAATATCCGCGTGGACGGGCAGGGCAAGCGGATCAGGGAAGGCGAGCAGGTCAGTATCGGCGGAAACGAGCAGTATCGCCAGGCTTGCGGCCGGTGTTTTTATAC